>NZ_JBJZOJ010000028.1:0-93965 GCF_047200655.1 Streptomyces sp. MS06 | reverse complement strand
TTCCGCGTCGGCGACCCGGTCACCGTCCTGCCCTCCGGCCGCACCACCACCGTCAGCGGGATCAGCCTGCTCGGCGAGCCGGTCGACGTGGCCTGGACCCCGCAGTCGGTGACGCTGCTGCTGGCCGACGACATCGACATCTCGCGCGGCGACCTGATCGTGCCGAGCACGGACGCCCCGGCGACCACGCAGGACCTGGAGGCGACCGTCTGCCACGTCGCGGACCAGCCGCTCGCCCTGGGCCACCGGGTGCTGCTCAAGCACGGCACCCGCACGGTCAAGGCGATCGTCAAGGACATCCCCTCCCGGCTGACCCTCGCGGACCTGTCCCTGCACCCGCACCCGGGCCGGCTGGCCGCCAACGACATCGGCCGGGTGAAGATCCGCACCGCGGAGCCGCTGCCGGCCGACTCCTACGCGGACTCCCGGCGCACCGGCTCGTTCATCCTGATCGACCCGAGCGACGGCACCACCCTCACCGCGGGCATGGTCGGCGAGTCGTTCGCCGCGCCGGAACCGGTGAAGGACGAGGACGAGGACGACGGGTGGGACTTCTGAGATGCGTTCTCCCGACCACCGCCCTGCCTCCGCGGAGCGGCGCGGCAGCGCCGGCCGGAAAAGCCCCCGGACGCCCTCCGGGGGCGGCGTCCTCAGCACCGGGCGGGGCGGAGTGACCCGATGTGCGCGGTGAGCGGTACCCGCGGTGTCCGCCACGGACCAAAAAGTCCTGCCGACCTCCCGGCCACGACCTGACGGTCCGTGACCGCCGGGCCGACGAGAGGAACTCCTCCCGTGCCAGCCATCCCAGCCCTGCGCCGCCCCCTGGCGGTCCTGGCCGTGCTGCCGCTGTTCGTGCTGGCGGCCTGCGGCTACGGCTCCCGGGCTCCGGAGGACGACGCCGTCCGGATTCCGGCGGGCGCGGTGCGGACCGACGGACTGGACTCCGTGCGGATCGGCTACTTCGCCAACGTCACCCACGCCACCGCGCTGGTCGCCGCCCGCAAGGGCTTCTTCCAGGGCGCGCTGGGCGGCACCAGGGCCACCTACCAGGTCTTCGGTTCGGGTCCGGCCGAGATCGAGGCGCTGAACTCCGGCTCCGTCGACATCGGCTGGATCGGTCCGTCCCCGGCGGTGAACGGCTACACCCGGTCCGGCGGCAGGAACCTGCGCATCGTCAGCGGATCGGTCTCCGGCGGGGTGAAACTCGTGGTGGACCCGGAGAGGATCCGCAGCCCGCGGGACGTCAGGGGCAAGCGGATCGCGACCCCGCAACTCGGCAACACCCAGGACGTGGCACTGCTGGACTGGATCGACCGCCAGGGCTGGAGCGTCGACGCGCAGAGCGGCAAGGGCGACGTGTCGGTGATCCGCACCGACGACAAGGTCGTGCCGGACGCCTACCGGTCCGGGGCGATCGACGGGGCGTGGGTGCCGGAGCCGACGGCGTCCATGCTGGTCGCCGAGGGCGCCAAGGTGCTGCTGGACGAGGCGTCGCTGTGGCCCGGCCACTCGTTCGCAACCACGAACGTGGTCGTGTCGCAGTCGTTCCTGGAGGAGCACCCGAAGGCCGTCGAGGCGGTACTGAAGGCATCCGTGGAGACCAACGCCTGGATCGGGTCGCATCCCGAGGAGGCCAGGGCGGCGGCGAACGAGCAACTGGCGAAGGACGTCGGCAAGCCGCTGCCCGCGGACGTCCTCGACCCGGCGTGGGAGTCCGTCCGGGTCACCGACGACCCGCTGGCCGCCACGCTCGCCGCCCAGGCGGACCACGCGGTGCGGGCCGGACTGCTGAAGCGCCCGGAACTGGCCGGCATCTACGACCTGACCCTCCTGAACAGGGTCCTGCGCGCCAGGGGCCAACCCGCCGTCGGCGACGCGGGCCTCGGAGCGGAGCAGGCCGCATGACCGGACGAGCAACGCACCAGCCCGCACAGACCCGGACCAGCCAGGTTCCGGGAGTTCCCCAGGAGGTGACGACCATGGCCACCACGATCGTCAGGGCCGACGACGTCGAGACGGTCGGGCATGCCGCCCGCATCGAGCACGTCTCGAAGTCCTTCGGCGGCGCCGCCGGCCGGCAGCTCGTGCTGGACGACATCTCGCTCGATGTCGCCCCGGGCGAGTTCGTCACCCTCCTCGGCGCCTCCGGCTGCGGCAAGTCCACCCTGCTGAACCTGGTCGCCGGACTGGACCGGCCCACCTCCGGCGGCATCACCACCGACGGGCGGCCCGCCCTGATGTTCCAGGAGCACGCGCTGTTCCCGTGGCTGACCGCGGGCAGGAACATCGAACTCGCCCTGCGGCTGCGGGGCGTGCCCCGGGCCGAGCGCCGCGGACGCGCCGAGGAACTGCTCGAACTCGTCCGGCTGAAGGGCTCGTACGGCAAACGGATCCACCAGCTCTCCGGCGGCATGCGCCAACGGGTGGCGATGGCCCGGGCGCTCGCGCAGGACAGCCGGCTGCTGCTGATGGACGAGCCGTTCGCGGCGCTGGACGCGATCACCCGGGACGTGCTGCACGACGAGCTGACCCGGATCTGGGCGGAGACGGGCCTGTCCGTCCTCTTCGTCACGCACAACGTGCGCGAGGCGGTCCGCCTCTCCCAGCGCGTGGTGCTGCTGTCCTCCCGGCCCGGCCGCGTGGCGCGCGAGTGGCGCGTCGACCTCCCGCAGCCCCGCCGCATCGAGGACGCCCCGGTGGCCGAACTGTCCCGGGAGATCACGGAAGTACTGCGTGGGGAGATCCGCCGCCATGGCCAGCACTGACACGACCGGCCCGGCGGCCCGCACCCCCGCCGGCGGCGAGACGTCCGCCAAGGACGGCCTCGGCGGCCTGGAGGCGGGCCTGGACGCCCTGGAGACCTCCACGCCGAGCCGGCCGCCGCTCCGCCGGACCCTCGTCGACAAGGTACTGCCGCCGGTCATCGGTATCGCCGTGGTGCTGCTGGTCTGGCAGGGCCTGATCTCGCTGGGGATCGTCGACGACCCGACGAAGCTGCCCTCCCCCGCGGACGTCGGCCGCGAGTTCCGCGAGGCGTGGCTGCAGGGCACCCTGCTCGGCTACGTCTGGACCAGCGTCTCCCGCGGTCTGCTGGGCTTCCTGCTCGCGCTCGCCATCGGAACCCCGCTGGGGCTGCTGGTGGCGCGGGTGAGGTTCGTGCGCGCCGCGATCGGCCCGATCATGTCGGGTCTGCAGTCGCTGCCCTCGGTGGCGTGGGTGCCGGCCGCGGTGATCTGGCTGGGCCTGGACAACTCCATGATGTACGCGGTGATCCTGCTCGGCGCGGTGCCGTCCATCGCCAACGGCCTGGTCTCCGGCGTCGACCAGGTGCCGCCGCTGTTCCTGCGGGCGGGCCGCACCCTGGGCGCGACCGGCCTGAAGGGCGCCCGGCACATCGTCATGCCGGCCGCGCTGCCCGGCTACCTGGCCGGGCTCAAGCAGGGCTGGGCGTTCTCCTGGCGGTCGCTGATGGCCGCGGAGATCATCGCCTCCTCCCCCGACCTCGGCATCGGGTTGGGCGCGCTGCTGCAGAACGGCCGCAACGCCAGCTCCATGCCGATGGTGTTCGAGGCGATCATCCTGATCCTGTTCGTCGGCATCGCGATCGACCTGCTGATCTTCAGCCCGCTGGAGCGCCGGGTGCTGCGCGGCCGCGGCCTGCTGGTGAGGAACTGAGGTACGCCATGCACAGGCACACCAGGCACCCGCGCGCCGGGCACGGGCACCCCGGGCACCCCGGGCAGCCGGAGGTCCTGCTCGTCGTCGCCCACGGCAGCCGCGACCCGCGGCACGCCGCGACCGTGCACGCGCTGGTGCAGCGGGTGCGGTCGATGCGGCCGGGGCTGCGCGTGGAGACCGGGTTCCTCGACTTCAACGTGCCGTCCGTCCAGGGTGTACTCGAATCGCTGGCCGCCGAAGGGGTCCGCGACGTGGTGGCGCAGCCCCTGCTGCTGACGCGCGCCTTCCACGCCAAGGCGGACATCCCGGCCGTGCTGCGCCGGGCGCCGCAGGGGCTGCGGGTCCGGCAGGCCGAGGTCCTCGGGCCGTCGCCGCTGCTGCTCGCGGCCCTGGAGAGGCGTCTTCACGAGGCGGGGCTGTCCCCCGCCGACAAGTCCTCGACCGGGGTCGTACTGGCCTCGGCGGGGTCCACCGACCCGGAGGCGGGCGCAGTGATCGCAGCAATCGCGCGGGAGTGGCGGCGCACCGGTTGGTGCGCCGTGCGGCCTGCGTTCGCCTCCGCGTCCCTTCCCCGCACCGAGGACGCGGTGCGGGAGCTGCGCGCGGCGGGCTGCGCACGGGTCGCCGTCGCGCCGTACGTCCTGGCGCCGGGCTTCCTGCCGGACCGTATCGCGCGGGGCGCCGCGGGGGCGGACGTGCGCGCGGAGGTGCTGGGCCCGGCGCCGGAGGTGGCGCGGCTGCTGCTCCGCCGCTACGACGCGGCCCGCACCCCGGCCCGGGCCGCACTCGGCGCGTAGGCCGGCGCCCCGGGCGCGCCGGTCAGTCGAAGGAGAGGCTGCCGGTGCGGGTCCTCTTGACTTCGAAGACGTCGGGGTCGGCGGCCAGTGCGCGGAAGCCGTCGAAGAGTTCGGCGGCCCGCCGCCCGCGCGGGACGGCCCGCAGCACGGGCCCGAACCACACCGTCCCGTCGACGTGCAGGGTGGGGGTGCCGACGTAGCCGCCGGAGGCGGGTTCGGCGCCGGCCCGGTGGCTGCGGCGGACGGCGTCGTCGTACGCCGGGTCGTGCGCGGCGTCGGCGAGGTCCGCGGGCAGGCCGAGCGCGGCCAGGGACTCGGTGACGACCGTGTCGAAGTCCTGCCGCCCGCCTTCGTGGATACGGATGCCGAAGGCGGTGTAGAGGTCGCGCAGCACCTTGTCTCCGTGCCGGTCGGCGGCGGCCACCGCGACCCGCACCGGGCCGATCGACCGGTCGACCAGTGCCCGGTACCAGTCCGGCAGGTCGTTGCCCTGGTTGTGCAGGTACAGGCTCATCACCCGGAAGCGGAGGTCGAGCGGGCGCTCCCGCTCGACCTCCAGCAGCCAGCGGGAGGTGATCCAGGCGAAGGGGCAGGCGGGGTCGAACCAGCAGTCGACGCGGGTGGGTGGTGTGCTCGTCATGCTCACGACGCTAGGCGCCGCCCGGTCCCGGTGAGCGGTCCAATCGGCCGCCTTCCTCTTGGTCCACTCGCTCGCCCGCTCGGTCCAGTCACTCGGCCCGCACGGGGCTCGGCCCACAACGGGCCGCCGGGGCCGCCGGGCTCAGTCCCGGGTGAGCTCGGCGAGCTTGACCACCGTGTTCCAGTTGCGGGTGGTGGCGGTCAGGTGCGCGGCGGCCCGGCCCCGGGACAGGGCCTGGGCGAGCTTGGAGCGGCCGATGCCGTCCGGAAGGTACAGGTAGAGGACCCGGTCCCCGAGGCGGAACTCCTCGGGAAGGTGGGCCGCCGGGTCGACGTCCGCGAAACGCTCGGGTGCGACGGGCTCCGAGAGGTAGGTGGCGTGGAGCTGACGGGCCTCCAGCCCGGCGGCCGGGAACGGGCAGGCCGCGACGACGGACTCCAGGTAGGCGTGGTCGCGTACCAGGACGTCGACGGCGAAGCCGAACCGCCGCTCGATCGCCCGGGCCAGTTCGGCGGCGAGGCTGTCCTCGTCGCCGCGGTCGGCGGCGAAGACGGCCTGACCGCTCTGCAGGTGGGTGCGCACCCGCAGGTGGCCGAGTTCCTCCGCCATCAGGGCGCGCAGTTCGGCCATCGGCAGCTTCCTTGCCGCTCCCACGTTGATTCCGCGCAGCAGCGCCGCGTACGTCGTCGTCATCGGCCTCAGCCTAGGACCTCCGGAGGGGGCGGACGAGCGCCGGCGGCTCCGGTGCGGCGTCGCACGGCCGAGCGGACGGTGGTGACGGGGCCGATATCCGTGCCCCGCCGGCGCCGCCGCGGCAGGTGGCGGCCGGCGCCCGGCGGCGGGCCGCCGGCGGCCCGCCGCCGGGCGCGGGAGCGGCCTTCGTGCCCCGTGGGGGTGGGCGCGACGGCCGCGGCCTCGGTGGAGGTGCCCGCCACGATGACCGATCGAAGGGCCCGCCTTCAACAACCCCTTCGCCGCTGTGGCTTGTTCACAGAGGGTGCGGGAGGCGCGCGGCGAGCCGCGCGGGCGGCCGGTCCCCCTGATGCGCGGCCCTAAGAAGAGCCGGTAGATGTAGGGGTCACGCTCCTCCCCGGAGGGGAGGGCGCGGGGGCCGAACGGAGGATCCGAGCCATGCGCGGCTCACCGGGGAGCACGACGAGATGGCTTTATTCGACCCCTACCTTGATGGAGAAGGGTGGCGGCAGGGTGCCGCGACCGCGCACGAGGGGGCAGGCCCGTCATGGGGAGTGGAGGAACGCGGGTCCGGGGCGTCGCGGCCCGGGCCGGCGGCTGGAGCGCCCGGCACCGCTGGGCGGCGGTCGGCATCTGGGTGCTGTTCGTGGTCCTGGCGATGGGGCTCGGGTCGGCCGCGGGCCGGATCGACGTCAAGGACAGCGACCAGCTCAGCGGCGAGACGCACACCGCCGCGAAGATCATCGAGGAAGCGGGGATCGAGGAGCCGGCCGGCGAGTCGGTACTCGTCCAGGCCAGGGACGACCGGACACGGGCGACGGACGCCGGGTTCCGCTCCGCGGTCACCGACGTCGTCGCCGCCGTCCGGGGCACCGGCCGGGTCACCGGCGTCACATCGCCGTACGACACGAGGACGATCTCCGCGGACGGCCGCAGCGCACTGGTCCAGTTCGACATGCGGGGCGACGCCGAGACCGCGGGCGACCGGGTGGAACCGGTCCTCGAGGCGGTCGAGGGGGTGCAGAAGGAGCACGAGACGCTGCGGATCGAGGAGATCGGCGGCGCCAGCATGCGGAAGACCTTCGACGACGCGTTCGGCGACGACTTCCGGAAGGCCGAGTACTCCGCCGTGCCGGTGGCGCTCGGCATTCTGCTCATCGCCTTCGGTGCGCTGGTCGCGGCGCTGCTGCCGGTGGCTCTGGCGGTCACCGCGATCATGGCGACGATGGGTCTGATGGGTGTCGTCAGCCACCTCCAGCCGATGAGCGACACCGCCAACTCCGTGATGCTGCTGGTCGGGATGGCCGTCGGCGTCGACTACTGCCTGTTCTACCTGCGCCGCGAGCGGGAGGAGCGGGAGGCCGGCCGGGACCCGCAGACGGCGCTGCGGATCGCCGCCGCCACCAGCGGCCGGGCGATCGTCGTCTCGGGTGTCACGGTGTGCGTGGCCATGGCGGGCATGCTGTTCACGGGACTCGCCGAGTTCGAGGCGATGGGTCTGGCCTCGCTGATGGTCGTCGCGGTCGCGATGGTCGGCTCGGTGACCGTGCTGCCCGCGCTGCTGTCGCTGCTCGGCGAGCGGGTGGAGAAGGGCAGGATCCCGTTCCTGCGCCGGCGGCGGCGCAGCGGCGACGGCGGCAGCCGGATCTGGTCGGCAGTGCTGCGGGGCGTGCTGGCCCGGCCGGTGGTGTCGGTGGTGGTGGCGGCCGGCGCGCTGGCCGCGATAGCCGCTCCCGCGCTCGGCATGAAGACCCAGCAGCTCACCCTGGACCAGGAGTTCGGCGACTCGCTGCCCATCGTGCAGACCTACAACCGGGTCAACGAGGCCTTCCCGGGCGGTTCCGAACCGGCCGAGGTCGTCGTCAGGGCGAAGGACGTCACCGCGCCCGAGGTGCGGTCCGCACTGGCCGCCTTCAAGGACCGCGCGATCAGTTCGGGTGCCTCCCGCGGGCCCGTCGAGATCAAGCTGCACGAGGACCGGAACATCGCCCTGGTGTACGTCCCCCTGGTCGGCGGCTCCGACCAGGACAAGGCCGGCGAGAGCCTGCGGAAGCTGCGCGAGGAGGTCCGGCCCGCCACCCTCGGCAAGGTGGACGGCGTCCAGGCGCCGATCACCGGTCAGGTCGCCGGCTCGCAGGACTTCAACGACCAGTTGATCGGCTCGGTGGTCCCGGTCTTCGCCTTCGTCGTGGTCTTCGCCTTCCTCCTGATGCTGCTCTCGTTCCGCTCGTTGACCGTGGCGATCACGTCGATCCTGCTGAACCTGCTGTCGGTGGGCGCCGCCTACGGCATCCTGGTGGCCGTCTTCCAGCACGGCTGGGGCGCCTCGCTGGTGGGCGCGCAGGGCGTCGGCGCGATCATCACCTGGCTGCCGCTGTTCCTCTTCGTGATCCTCTTCGGCCTGTCGATGGACTACCACGTGTTCGTGGTGTCCCGGATCCGGGAGGCACGACTGCGCGGCCGCACCACCAGGGACGCGATCACCCACGGCGTGGTCACCACGGCGGGCGTCGTCACCAGCGCCGCCGTGATCATGGTGGCCGTCTTCGCCATCTTCGGCACGCTGTCCATGCAGTCGATGAAGCAGATGGGCGTGGGTCTCGCGGCCGCGGTACTCATCGACGCGACCGTCATCCGCGGCGTGCTGCTGCCGGCGGTGATGGCCCTGCTGGGTGAGCGCAACTGGTACCTGCCGAAGTGGATGCACCGCCTGCCGGACCTCACCCACGACGAGTCGCCGCAGGAGATCGTCGCCGCGGCGGACGCGGACGGGCCGGGCGAACCGGTGCGGGCCTGAAGCCCGCCGAGCCGCGCCCGGACACGCCCCGGCCCGGCACTTGGCGGCTGACCGAGACACGTCAGCCGTACCAGGGGCGACGAAGGCTCGGTGCACGAGCGACACGGATGTTCGCCGGCCTCCGTGCTCGCGGGGCCGGTGTGCACGCGGCGGATGGGACACTGGCCGCGGGGTGGCGCGTCGGGGGTTGGGCAGTGCGCGCCGCGGGAGCGGGTGCGGCCGTCCCGGTGGGCGGGCTCGGCGTGAGGTGGCGACAGGGAGGCGGGCGATGGACGAGGAGCGGGCTCGGGAGGTCCTGGACGCGGCGGCGGTACTGCCCGGCGCCGCCGGGAACGCCCGGTTGCTCGCCCTGGGCGAGAACGCCGTGTTCGCAGCCGCGGACCTGGTGGTCAAGGTCGGCCGGGACGAGGAACTCCTCGGCCGGGCGCGGCGCGAACTGGACGTCGCCCGGTGGCTGGCCGGGGCGGACGTACCCGCGGTACGGGCCGCGGAACCGGAGCCGCGCCTGGTGGCGGGGCACCCGGTGACCGTGTGGCACCGGCTGCCCGACGCGGTGCGGCCGGCCGGACCGGACGACCTGGCCGTCCTGCTGCGCATCGTGCACGCGCTGCCCGCTCCGCCGTTCACGCTGCCGCCGCGGGAGCTGCTGGGCGGGGTGGAGCGCTGGCTGCGGCTGGCGGGCGGCGCGATCGACCCGGCGGACGCGGCGTACCTGCGGGAGCGGCGGGACGGGTTCGCGGCGGCGGCCGGGGCGCTGACGCCGTGTCTGCCCCCGGGCCCGATCCACGGGGACGCGTTGCCGCGCAACGTGCACATCGGCCCGGACGGCCCGGTCCTGGTCGACCTGGAGACCTTCTCCGCCGACTTCCGCGAGCACGACCTGGTGGTGATGGCCCTCGCCCACGACCGGTACGGCCTGCCGGACGAGGGATACGCCGCCTTCACCGAGGCCTACGGGTGGGACGTGCGCGGCTGGGAGGGCTGCTCGGTGCTGCGCGGCGCCCGCGAGACCGCCGGTTGCGCCTGGGTGGCCCAGCACGCGCCGGGCAACCCGGGGGCGCTGGCCGAGTTCCGGCGCCGGGTCGCGTCGCTGCGGGAGGGGGACGAGACGGTGCGGTGGCACTCGTTCTGAGCGCCGAGCCCGGCCCGCCCCCGGGTAGCCCGCCCGCCCCGCCCGCCCCGCCCGCCCCGGTCTAGCCGACCGTCCTCGTCCCGCGCGCCCCTCCGCCCGCACCGGTCGGCCCGCCGACTGCGTCCGCACCGGTCGGCCCGGCCGCCCCGCTGCCGCGGCTGTGTTCCTCCGTCCGATCCTGATCCCCGGTGCCTCCGTCCCCGGTTTCCCCTTCCCCGGTGTCCTGCTGCCGGATAGCGCGGGCCGCGCGGTGCAGTTCCGTCAGGACGGTGCGGACGGCCCGGCGAGCCGTCCGTTCGGGGCGGTACAGGGCGTCGATGTGCCGACTCGCGCGCACGCCGTGGAGGGGGCGGAGCACGAGTGCCGGGTGCGGTCGCATCGTCCAGCGGGGCATCAGGGCGATGCCTCCGCCGGCGGCGACGGCCTCGGCGACCACGGCGAACTCGTTGATGCGGTGGGCGAGCCTGAGCCGGCGGCCCGCCGCCGCGGCGATGGCCTCGACGGTGGCCAGTACCGGGAAGCCGTCGTGCACGGTGATCCACTGCTCGTCGGCGACGTCCTGGGGCGTCACCCGCCGCCGGGCGGCGAGCGGGTGCCCGGCGGGCATGGCCACGTCGAGGGGTTCGCGGAGCAGCGTCGTGGCCGTGACGGTCCGGGGCCAGGGCGGGGCGTGGTCGAGGCGGTGCGCGAGCACCAGGTCGTACTCCCGGGCGAGCCGGGGGAAGTCCTCCTGCGGTACGTCCTCGTCGGCGAGCGCCAGGCGGGGCGCACCGGGGTCGGCGAGGGCCCGCAGCAGCAGCGGGAAGAAGGCGGCGCCCGCGCTGTGGAACGCGGCCAGGGACACCTCGCCGTCCTCCCGGGCGACGAACTCCTGCACGGCGCCCCTGGCCCGCGCCAGCGCCGTCTCCACCTCGGCGGCCGCGCCCGCCAGGGCCCGTCCGGCGTCGGTGAGCGCCAGCCGCCGCCCCTGCCGCTCGGTGAGCGGGACCGGCATCGCGCGCTGGAGCAGCCGCAGCTGCTGCGAGACGGCCGAAGGCGTCACCAGCATCGCCTCGGCGACCGCGCTGACGCTGCCCAGCTCGCCGAGCTCCCGGAGGATCCGCAACTGCCGTTCGTCCATTTCCGCAGTGTAAGCCCATGATGAAGCAAATCTGAAAGATCGCTTTAGAAGGTGGCTCTGGGCTTCACAGTGGTGCGCGGGGCACGGTGTGCGGGTGACCGACGCCCGACGTACCGATCCCGTACTCCTCCTGGTCGCGCTCGTCTGGGGTTCCAGTTATCTGTCCGCCCAGACGGCCGCGGCGGCGCTTCCCGTGCTCACCGTGCTGTTCGCCCGCTACCTGCTCTCCGGACTCGTCTGCCTCGGTCTGGTGTCGGCCGGCGGGCGCGGGTCCGGCCGCGGCCGGCGCCGCTGGACCGGGGACGAGGTGCGGGCGGGGCTTCCGCTGGGTCTGACGCAGGCCGCGGTGCTGGTCGTGGAGACGTACGGCGTCGCCCACACCACGGCCGCCAACGCGGGCCTGATCATCAGCCTGACCATCGTGCTCACCCCGCTTCTCGACCGATCCGGCCACCGCGCCGGGCTGCCGGCCTCCTTCTACGCCGCCGCCGGTGTGTGCGTGCTGGCGATCGCGCTGCTGATGTCCGGCAACGGCTTCCAGGCGCCGCGCGCGGGCGATCTGCTGATGCTCGCCGCAGCCGGGGTCCGGGCGGGGCATGTGGCGCTCGTCGGCCGGCTCACGGCCGCCCGGCCCGTCCGGCCGCTGCATCTGACGACGGTGCAGACACTGGTGGGCACGGCGCTGTTCCTGCCGGCGGCGGCGCCCCGGCTGTCCGGTCTCGTGGCCGCCCCGGCGGCCGTGTGGGCCCAGTTGCTGTATCTGGCGCTGTTCTGCAGCGTGTTCGCGTTCCTCGCGCAGACCTGGGCGGTGCAGCGCACCTCTGCGAGCCGGGCCAGCCTGCTGCTGGGTACCGAGCCGGTGTGGGCGGCGGCGGTGGGCGTCGCGCTCGGCGGCGAGCGTTTCACCGTCCTCACCGGCCTCGGAGCGGCCCTGATGGTCGCCGGTACCTCCTGGGGCCAGGCGGTGGAACGCGCGCACCGCACGACCGGTACACCGCCGGCCGCGCAGGGCGCCGAGGCCGCAAAGGACGCCGAGGCCGCACCGGAGGCCCCTCAGCCCCGGTACGGCACGACGGGCCAGGCATGTTCGACGGTCGCCTCGGGGTTCGAGGTGCGGCGCAGATAGCTCTGCAGGGAGGCCGCCTGCTCCGCGGCCGCACGGACCTGGAGTTCGTGCAGGTCGGCCGGCGCGATCGCGCCTATGGCCGGGTGCACGGTTCCCATCCTGCGGGCCGCGCGGGCCGCGGCCAGCGCGTCCGCGACGGCGTCGTGCGCCCTGTCGAGCGAGACGCCGTAGTGCTCGCAGAGGGCCTGCAGGGTCCTTCTGCCCTTCCGGTAGCGGTCGGCGTGCTTGTCCAGGACCAGGGGGTCGATGACATGCGCGGGCGTCCCCCGCAACCGCTCGACCAGCGGTTCGAGACCGTACCGGCGGCACTCGCGGTCCAGCAGGGAGAGGTCGTAGCGCGCGTTCATCACCACCAGCGGTGTGCCGGACCTCACCGCCCCGACCAGGCTCTCCGCGACCTCCGCTATCCCCTGCGCCGCGGGCACGCCCTCCTCGCGGGCGCGGCGGGTGGAGATGCCGTGGATCGCCGTCGCCTGCTCCGGGATGGGCACGCCGGGGTCGAGCAGCCACGTCCGTTCCCGCGAGACCCGCCCGTCGGTCTCCACCGCGACGAGGGCCGCGGAGACGATCCGGTCCGTCTCGATGTCGGTACCGGTGGTCTCGAGGTCGAAGGCCGCCACGGGTTCGCTGATCCAGGTCATCGCAGACCCCCACTCCGGTGCGGAGCCCGCGGCGGTCTCCCGGCCCCCGTACTCGGAGCGAGGGCCGCGTCGGCGGCACCGGGCGGGGCTGCCGGCCGCCCGTTCGGGGAGCGGACGTCCACGGCCGCGACGCCCTCGCCGGCGCGCCTCCCGCCCGAACGCGTCCCCGCCGTCTGCAGGCCGATGCCGATCAGCGGCTCGCGGTGGTGCCGGACCATGGCCCTCCCCCTTCTTCCTGGTGCTCTCCCCCGGTGGTCCCCACCTTCGCATGCGCCTCTGACAACGGGAGGATCGCGGTCCGCTCCCCGTGTCCCGCGCGGCGCCCCGCCGCCGGCCGGGTCAGGACACGGGTCGCGAGTCGGCCCAGGCCAGTTCGAACTCCTCCCGGTAAGTGGGGAAGAGCCCGCCCTCGTCCGCTTCACCCGACTTGACCACCCTGCTGCCGTTGCGCAGCACCAGCACCGGCGCCTCCATACCCCGGGCTCGGCGCAGGTAGGACTGCACGACCGCGATCCCGTCCGTGCCGTCGCCGTCGACCAGGTAGGCCGTGAAGCGGGGCGTCTCGTCGTAGACCTGGATCTCGAAGGCGCCCGGATCGCGCAGCCGGGACCGCACCCGGCGCATGTGCAGGATGTTCATCTCCACCGCGCGGCTCAGCTCACCCCGTTTGAGGCCGAGTTCCCGCTCGCGCCGCTTCACCGCGCTGGAGGCCGGGTTGAGGAACAGCAGGCGGACCCTGGCGCCCGCCTCGGCCAGCCGCACCAGGCGCCGCCCGGAGAAGTTCTGCACGAGCAGGTTCAGCCCGATGCCGACGGCGTCGAGGCGGCGGGCGCCCCGGAAGATGTCCTCGGCCGGGAACTGCCGCAGCAGCCGCACCCGGTCCGGGTGGACGGCCACCACGTCGGCGTACCGGTCGCCCACCAGGTCCTCGACCGCGTCGACCGGCAGCCGTCGCGCGGAGGGCACGTCGCCGCCCGCGCCGAGGATCTCCAGGAGCCTCGCGGAGGCGCGTTCCGCCTGGTTGAGGACGGCCTCGGACAGGGCGCGGTTGCGCGAGACGACGTTGCGGGTGACCTCCAGCTCGTCCAGCGCCAGCTCGACGTCCCGCCGCTCGTCGAGGTACGGCTCGAAGCAGGGCCAGTGCTGCACCATCAGCTCACGCAGCTGGGGCAGCGTCAGGAAGCTGATGACGTTGTCGTCGGCCGGGTCGAGCAGGTAGCCCTTGCGGCGGCTGACCTCGCGCACGGCCACGGCACGCTGCACCCACTCCTGGCCGGCGGGGCCGGCCGCGGCGACCACCCAGTCGTCGCCGTGGACGGGTTCGTAGACCGGCCGCAGGACGGCGGCGACCACGGCGCGGAGCCGCTGCTCGACGAGGTTGAGCCAGATGTAGGCGCGGCCGGCCCGCTGGGCGCGGGTGCGCACCTCGAGCCAGGCTCCGGCGTCCCAGTCCAGCTCCGGCCCTATGGAGTGGGATCCCCTCGGCCGGGTCAGGGACACCGCACCGGGCGGGTCGTCCGCGGAGTCCGCCTCCCGGCCCTCGCCGCCAGGGGGCAGCTCCAGCCCTCCCGAGCCCACCCGCGCACCGCCTTCCGCTCCCCCGAGCACTCCCCATCTCAACGATCAAGGAAGGGTACTCCGCAAGCGGTCGGCGATGCAGCCGGATGGACAGGCTGATTCACCAACCGACCGCTTCCGCGGCGTCGTTCCGGGCGGCTGCGACGACCGGGAGTGAGCGGATTCACCGCCGCCGCGGGGCGGGCGGCGCCGGCCCCGTGCCGTGCGCGGCGACGGCGCGCCGCGGACCCCGGGCCGCGCGCCGAACCGGCATCGCGGGGACCGGCCCGGGGACCGGCCGTTCACCCGGCCGGCGGGGGCCGGGCCGCGCCGGCCCGGGCGGGGGGTGGGGCCACCGCGACGACGTGCGGGCCACGGTGGCCGGAGGGCGGCGCACTGTCGTGCACACGCCTTTCCCCTGCTCCCCCGGTCGGAGGAGCGTGTTCGCCCCGCTGTTTCGGCATACGGTGTATGCACCGGTCGCCCCGTAAGAGGGGCGTGGGTCGCGGATGGTTCCCCCACTTTGGGGGAGACTCGGGGCGAAGGCGCTCCCGGTCGCGCCCCACACCTGAAAGAGTCGTATCCATGCAGGTCTGGCCCGGCGAGGCATATCCACTGGGCGCCACGTACGACGGCGCCGGCACGAACTTCGCGGTCTTCACGGAGGCCGCGGACCGAGTAGAGCTGTGTCTGCTGCACGACGACGGCTCGGAGACGGCGATCGAGCTGCGCGAGAGCGACGCGTTCGTGCGGCACGCGTACGTGCCGGGCGTCATGCCCGGACAGCGCTACGGCTACCGCGCGCACGGTCCGTTCGCCCCCGAGCGCGGGTTGCGCTGCAACTCGGCGAAGCTGCTGCTCGATCCGTACGCCCGCGCGATCAGCGGCTCGGTCCACTGGGGTGAGGAGGTCTACGGCTACCACTTCGGCGCTCCCGAGCAGCGCAACGACCTGGACTCGGCGCCGCACACCATGTCGTCGGTCGTGGTGAACCCGTACTTCGACTGGGGGGACGACCGGCGGCCCCGCACCGAGTACCACCGCACGGTGATCTACGAGGCCCATGTGAAGGGCCTCACCATGACCCACCCCGGGCTCCCCGAGGAGCTGCGCGGCACCTACGCGGCACTCGCACACCCGGCGATCATCGAACACCTGACCGCTCTGGGCGTCACGGCCCTGGAGCTGATGCCGGTGCACCAGTTCGTCAACGACCACCGCCTGGTCGACATGGGCCTGAACAACTACTGGGGCTACAACACCATCGGCTTCTTCGCCCCGCACAACGCCTACGCCTCCTGGGGCGACCGCGGCCAGCAGGTGCTGGAGTTCAAGTCCGCGGTGCGGGCCCTGCACGAGGCGGGCATCGAGGTCATCCTCGACGTGGTCTACAACCACACCGCCGAGGGCAACCACCTCGGCCCCACCCTCTCCTTCCGTGGGCTCGACAACCCCTCGTACTACCGCCTCGCGGACGACCCGCGGTACTACACGGACACCACGGGGACCGGGAACTCGCTGCTCATGCGCTCCCCGCACGTCCTCCAGCTGATCATGGACTCGCTGCGGTACTGGGTCACCGAGATGCACGTCGACGGGTTCCGGTTCGACCTCGCCGCGACACTGGCCCGGCAGTTCCACGAGGTGGACCGGCTCTCGTCCTTCTTCGACCTGGTCCAGCAGGACCCGGTGGTCTCCCAGGTGAAGCTGATCGCCGAGCCCTGGGACGTCGGCGAGGGCGGCTACCAGGTCGGCAACTTCCCGCCGCTGTGGACCGAGTGGAACGGCAAGTACCGCGACACCGTGAGGGACCTGTGGCGGGGCGAGCCGCGCACGCTCGCGGAGTTCGCCTCCCGGCTCACGGGCTCCTCGGACCTCTACCAGGACGACGGGCGGCGACCGCTTGCCTCGATCAACTTCGTCACCTGCCACGACGGTTTCACCCTGCACGACCTGGTCTCCTACCACCACAAGCACAACGAGGCCAACGGTGAGGACAACCGGGACGGCGAGAGCCACAACCGGTCCTGGAACTGCGGCGCGGAGGGAGACAGCGACGATCCCGCCGTGCTGGAGCTGCGCGCCCGCCAGATGCGCAACTTCGTCGCCACGCTGATGCTGTCCCAGGGCGTGCCGATGATCAGCCACGGCGACGAGTTCGCCCGCACCCAGCGCGGCAACAACAACGCCTACTGCCAGGACAACGAGCTGGCCTGGGTGGACTGGCCCGACCCCGAGGAGGACGAGCCGGGCCTGCTGGAGTTCGTCCGCACGATGGTGTGGCTGCGCAGGGACCATCCCGTCTTCCGCCGGCGCCGCTTCTTCCACGGGCGGCCGGTGGAGGGCACCCACGACGACCTGTCGGACATCGCCTGGTTCACTCCGCAGGGCAAGGAGATGACCCACCGGGACTGGAACTCGGCTCAGGCCTCGGCACTGACGGTGTTCCTCAACGGCAACGCGATCTCGGAGCCGGGCGCCCGCGGGGAGCGCATCGCCGACGACTCCTTCCTGCTGATGTTCAACGCCTCCCCCAAGCCGCTGGACTTCGTCGTGCCGGTGAACCACGGGAGGCAGTGGCAGGTGGTGGTGGACACCGCCCTGCCGGAGGGCGTGACGTCCGGTGCGGGCGCGAAGGTGCAGGCCGGCGACCGGCTGACGCTGGTCGACCGCAGCATGACCGTACTGAGGCGGCCGGCCTAGTGGAACCCCGCGTGACCGGGCCGGCGGCGGCAGCGCGGCCGCGGCCGTCTCCCGGACACCGCCGCGGCCCACCCGGGGGAGCGGATGACACGGAACCCGTCCGGGCGGGTACGTACCTTTTCATGTCACCTGAGCGAACCGTCCCCGGCGTGCCGACGGCCACCTACCGGCTGCAACTGCAGCCCGCCTTCCCGTTCGCCGCCGCGGCCCAAGCCGTTCCGTACCTGGCCGCGCTCGGCGTCTCGCACCTGCACCTCTCCCCCGTCCTGGAGGCGGTCCCCGGTTCGGTGCACGGCTACGACGTCGTCGACCACACCCGGGTGCGCGGCGAACTCGGCGGGGAGGACGGCCTGCGTGCGCTGGCCGCCACCGCGCGGGAGCACGGCCTGGGCCTGATCGCCGACATCGTCCCGAACCACATGGCGATGGCCCCGCGCCACAACCGGGCCCTGTGGGAGGTGCTGCGGGAGGGGCCGCAGTCGCCGTACGCGCGGTGGTTCGACATCGACTGGGAGGCGCAGGACGGCCGGCTGCTGCTGCCCGTGCTGGGCCACCCCCTGGGCGAGGAGATCGACCGCCTGCGGGTGGAGGGGACGGTACTGCGCTACTACGACCACGCCTTCCCGCTGCGCGAGGGCACCGAGGAGCTGGAGCTTCCGGAGCTGCTGGACGCGCAGTGGTACCGGCCGGCGTGGTGGCGGCTCGCCCGCACCGAGCTGAACTACCGGCGCTTCTTCAGCATCTCCGACCTGATCGGGGTGCGGGTGGAGGACCCGGAGGTGTTCGAGGCCACGCACGCCACGATCCTGCGGCTGCTGCACGAGGGGGTGCTCGACGGGCTGCGCGTCGACCACCCCGACGGACTCGCGGACCCCGGCGGCTACCTGCGGCGGCTGCACGAAGCCACC
Source organism: Streptomyces sp. MS06 (assembly GCF_047200655.1). Lineage (NCBI taxonomy): Bacteria > Bacillati > Actinomycetota > Actinomycetes > Kitasatosporales > Streptomycetaceae > Streptomyces > Streptomyces sp. MS06. The sequence goes on along the minus strand of NZ_JBJZOJ010000028.1, from coordinate 76,173 downwards.
GGCGGCCGCTGGACGGTGGTGGAGAAGATCCTCGCGGACGGGGAGCGGCTGCCGGCGTCCTGGCCGGTCGCGGGCACCACCGGCTACGACGCGCTGCGCCACGTGGACGGCCTGTTCACCGACCCGGCGGGCGCCGGCGAGCTGGCGGCCGCCTACCACCGGTTCGCGGCCCCGCAGACCGACCGGGGCGGCGAGTGGGCGCCCACCGCGCGCCGCGCCGCCTACCTGGTGCTCACCCACGAACTGGCCGCCGAGGTCGACCGGCTCACCAGGACGGCCCACCGGGTGTGCGCCGCCTCGCCCGATCCCGCGCTCCGCGACCGGGCACCCTGGGCGCTGCGCACGGCGCTGGAGGAACTGCTGGTGCGGCTGCGGGTGTACCGCCCCTACACCGCCGCCGACGCCGCCGACGTGATCACCGAGGAGGCGGCGGCCGAGGCGCGGCGCGCCTTCCTGGTCCCCGAGGAGGCGGGCGCGGTCGACGTGGTGCGCGCCCTGCTGCTCGGCCGGTACGGCGACGGTCCCGGGCAGGTGGAGCTGCGTACCCGGTTCGCCCAGACGGCGTCCGCGCTGCGCGCCAAGTCGGTGGAGGACACGGCGTTCTACCGGTACGTGCCGCTGCTGTCGGCGACCGAGGTCGGCGGCGAGCCGGGAAGCCCTTCGGTGCCGCCGGAGGCCTTCCACGCCTACTGCGCCCGGGTGCAGCGCGACTGGCCCGCCACCGCGGTGGCGGTGACGACGCACGACACCAAGCGGAGCGCCGACGTCCGTGCGGCGCTGGCCGTGCTCACCGAGTGCCCCGGGCCCTGGTCGGAGGTCCTGGCCGAGGTGAGCCGGGGCGGGCCGGCGGCACCCGACGCGCAGCTGGCGTGGGCGGCGTGGCAGACCGTGTTCGGGCTGGGGCCCGCGGACCCGGAGCGCGTCCGGGGCGCGCTGCTGAAGCATGTGCGCGAGGCGGGCCTGTACACGAGCTGGACCGAGCAGGAGCCGCCGTACGAGGAGGCGGTGGCCGCGTTCGTGGCGGCCGGGCCGTGCGGGGTGCCGGGCGGGCGGGTGGCCGCGTTCCGCGACGCGCTGGAGGCGCACGTCCGGGCCAACGTGCTGGGCACGGCGCTGCTGCAGCTGACGATGCCGGGGGTCCCGGACGTCTACCAGGGCACCGAGGCGGAGTACCGGGCGCTGGTGGATCCGGACAACCGGCGCCCGGTGCGGTTCCCCCCTGCGGATCCCGGCGACAAGGGCGCGGTGACGGCGGCCGCGCTGCGGCTGCGGCGGCACCGCCCGGACGTCTTCGGTGCGGACGCCTCGTACGCGCCGCTGCCCGCCGAGGGGCCCGCGGCGGACCACTGCCTGGCGTTCGCCCGCTCCGGTGCGGTGGTCACGGCCGTGACCCGGTTGTCGCTGCGGCTGGCGGAGGCGGGCGGCTGGCGACAGACGCGGCTGCCGCTGCCGCCCGGAGAGTGGACGGACGTACTGGCTCCGGAACGGGAGTTCAGCGGTCCGGTGCTCCTGACGGACCTGTTCGGGCGGCTGCCCGTGGCACTGCTGGAGCAGGCGCCGCACCCGGCGGGCGGGGGCAGTGCGGGCTGACCCGCGGCCACCCGCACCCGGCAGGTCCGGGCAGTGCGCGCTGACCCGCGGCCACCCGCACCCGACGGGCCCCGGCGATGCGGACTGGTCCGCGGCCACCCGCGCCCGGCTGCTGAACCCGACTGCGACGGCCTCCCGTCCGGAGGCCGCGCCCACCCGGAACGGGCAGGCTTCCCGCCTCGTCCCGAACGGGGCGGGCGCCCCGTCCCGCGCGCGCCCACGGCAGCCGCAGCGGGAGCCGCACCGGGGGGCCCGGCCGATGCCGGGACCGCCGCCGGCGGGAGCGCCCACGGCGCGCCCGCCGGGCGCTTCCGCGGGTTTCCGGGCCGGTTCCGGTCCGCGAACCCGCGCCGCCGCCCGGGCCGCCGGACGGCGTGCCGCCGGGAGCCCCGGCCCGGTCCCGGTCGCGTCCTTGACAGCTCACCGCGCGCGTGGGGTACTGCGGTTGCGAGGCCGGGCGGATCAGAAGACGGGGGTGAGTCTCCTGCCGGAGCTGCGCTACCCGAACGTGCCAGAAATGGTCGCGTCCGCCCGGGCGCTGACCTTCCGGCAGCCCCGACTGTGTGCGCTGAGACAGGTGGGGGCGTCACGGCAGGGCAGGCCCCTGCACCTGCTGTCGGTGGGCGGGGCCCGGGAGGCCGTCCTGGTCGTCGCGGGCGCGCACGCCAACGAGCCGGCGGGCGGCGGCACCCTGCTCGCCCTGGCCGAGCGCGTGGCGGCGGAGCCGCGGCTGCGGGCCGACGCCTCCTGGCACTTCCTGCTGTGCGCGGACCCGGACGGGGCGAGCCTGCACGACACCCCGGCACCCGGCAGCCTCCTCGACTACCACCTCGGCTTCTACCGGCCGGCCGGTCCGGAGCAGCCGGAGTGGTCGCCGTCGGTGCTCCCGCCCGACCGGCTGCCGCCGGAGACCCGCGCTCTGACCGGAGTCATCGACGAACTGCGTCCCTATCTCCAGGTGAGCCTGCACGGCACCGACCTGGGCGGCACCTGGGTGCAGTTGACCAGGGACATCCCGGGCCTCGCGGAACCCTTCGCGAAGTCCGCGGCGCAGTTGCACATCCCCGTGGAGACGGCCGCCTCGGACGCGGCGGGCTGGCCCGCGGCCGGGCCCGGCGTGCACGTGATGCCGGCGCCCGGGGCCGGCGCGGCCTACCCGAGCATGCCGGACGACGCCCGGCGCAGCACCTGGTTCCACGCGCACCGGTACGGCGGGATGACGGCGATCGTCGAGGTGCCGATGTGGGCGAGCGACCTGGTCGGGGACCCGGCTCCGCATCCCGCCCCGGCAGCGGCGCTGCGGCAGCTCGCACTGCAACTTCGCCAGGACGCGGCCCGGGTGGAACGGGTCCTCACGGAGGCCGGGCCGCGGCTGGAGGGCGACGAAGGTCCGCTGCTGCGCGCCGCCCGGTGGTCGCTGGAACTGGTGCCGGGGCTGGCCGCGGACTGGATCCACACGCAGCCCGCCGGCACCACCATGGCGTACCTGGGCAGTGTGGAGGCGTTCGCCCGCAGGCTGCCGCTGCGGGCGGCGGCGATGCTGCTGAGGGCGCTGCGCGAGCGGGACGACCGGGCGGCGGAGTCCCTGGAGCGGCTGGTGGTGGCCTGGAGCGATGCATTCGCGGCGCGTTTCCGGGCGCGCTGGGTGCCGGTGCGGCACCAGGTGGAGCACCAGTCGCGGACCGTCCTCGCGGCAGCCCTGTCCGCCCGCGAGCACGCCCGGTGACGGCGACGCTCGGAGGGCGCCGCGGCAGGCGGTGACGACAGGCGGTGATGGCGGACGGTGACAGCGGGCGGTGCCGGCGGGCGGTGACAGCGGTGCGCGAGGCGTGCCGGCTTCCGAGGGGTGCTCCCGCCTGGGGACCGGGGCGTCGCCCGTCCCCGCCGGTCCGTGGCGATGCGCGGGCGGCCGGGGGCTCCCCGCCGACCGGGCCCGTCTCCCCGCCGGGCCGGATCAGTCGGCGGCGAGCCGGAAGGCCACGCTGCCGAAACCGACCTGGTCACCGGGGCGGACGGCGGCGGCGCCGAGGACGCGCCGCCCGTTCACCGTGGTGCCGTTGGTGGAGCCGAGGTCGCGCAGCACCCACCGGTCGCCCTGGCGGTGCAGTTCGGCGTGGACGCGGGAGACGCTCTCGTGACTCAGCCGCAGTCCGTTCACCGGGTCGCGGCCGATGCGCAGCGGCTGCTGCCCGGTGCCGGGATGCGGCAGCAGCAGTTTGGGCAGCCGCTCGACCCGCCAGGCCCGGCGGAGCCGTTCGGTGAGACCGGACGCGGCCTCGACCGCGCCGACCAGCGTGCGGGTGAAGCGTCCTTCCCGCCCCAGGTCGGCGGTGAGCGCCGCGAGTTGGTCCGCACGGCGGGCGGCGAGCGCCAGTTCCATCCGGCGGACGAACGTGTCGTGCGACAGCCGTCCCGCGGCGACGCCGTCCCGCAGCACCTTCAGCGCCCGGTCGCGCTCCGCGTCCGACGGCCGCGCCGGGTGGGTGGGGAACTCGAAGGACGCCGTCACACCCGTGATTGTCGGTCAGCGCTCCCCGGGTGTCCAGGAGACGGGCGGCGGCCGGGCCGCGCCTCCCGGGCGACACCACGCGCCGATGAGGTCATTCGTCCCCGGATCGATCTCGTTTGACGCACCATGGACGGGCTACATCACGGTGAGCAGACGAAGGGGAACCGTCCGTGCAGTTCGAGGTGTGGGCACCGCAGGCCGAACGTGTCGCGCTGGAGTGCGACGGCGCCGTGAGCGCATTGCAACGCGATCCGCGGCGAGCGGGGTGGTGGACCGGCGAGGCGGAGGCCCGGGACGGCTCGCGCTACGGTTTCGCGCTGGACGGGGGCCCCGTCCTGCCGGATCCGCGCTCCCGCCGTCAGCCGGACGGGCCGGACGGGCCGAGCGCGGTCGTCGACCACTCCCGGTACGCCTGGCAGGTCCCGTGGGCGGGCCGGCCGCTGCCGGGGGCGGTGCTGTACGAGCTGCACGTGGGCACGTACACGCCCGAGGGCACCCTGGACGCGGCGGCCGAGCGGCTGGACCATCTCGCGGAGCTGGGCGTCACCCACGTCGAGTTGATGCCGCTGTGCCCCTTCCCCGGGCGGCACGGCTGGGGGTACGACGGAGTGGCGCCGTGGGCGGTCCACGAACCGTACGGCGGACCGGAGGCGTTGCGGCGGTTCGTGGACCGGGCGCACGCGCGGGGCCTCGGGGTCGTGCTGGACGTCGTGCACAACCATCTCGGCCCCTCCGGTAACCATCTGCCCTCCTTCGGCCCGTACTTCACCGACACGCACCACACCCCGTGGGGTTCCGCGGTGAACCTGGACGCGCCCGGCTCGGACGAGGTGCGGGCGTACTTCGTGGGCAGCGCGCTGGCCTGGCTGCGCGACTACCGGCTCGACGGGCTGCGGCTGGACGCGGTGCACACGCTGGTCGACACGCGCGCCCTCCACTTCCTGGAGGAGCTGTCGGCGGCCGTCGACGCCCTCGCCGACGAGGCGGGCCGGCCGCTGTTCCTGATCGCCGAGTCGGACCTCAACGACCCGAGGCTGATCACTCCGCGGGAGGAGGGCGGCCTCGGCCTGCACGCCCAGTGGAGCGACGACTTCCACCACTGCGTGCACGCCGCGCTGACCGGCGAGTCCCAGGGCTACTACGCCGACTTCGCGCGGGCGCCGCTCGCCGCGCTCGCCAGATCGCTGACGCACGGCTACTTCCACGACGGCACGTACTCCGGATTCCGCGAGCGGCACCACGGGCGGCCGCTGGACCGCGCCCGGGTGCCGGCGTACCGCCTGCTCGGCTACAGCCAGACCCACGACCAGGTCGGCAACCGGGCCCAGGGGGACCGGCTGGCGGCGCAGCTCTCCCCCGGTCTGCTGGCCTGCGCGGCGGCCCTGGTCCTGACCGCCCCGTTCACCCCGATGCTGTTCATGGGCGAGGAGTGGGGGGCGGGTACCCCGTGGCAGTACTTCACCGACCACACCGATCCCGGGCTGGCGGAGGCGGTGCGGCGGGGCAGAAGACGGGAGTTCGCCGCTCACGGGTGGGCGGAGGACGAGGTGCCCGACCCGCAGGACCCGGCGACCCGGGACCGGTCCTGCCTGGACTGGTCCGAGCCGGAACGCGAACCGCACGCGGGCCTGCTGGACTGGTACCGCCGACTGATCGCCCTGCGGCGCGAGCAGCCGGACCTCACCAACCCCGGGCTGGGCGATCTCCGGGTCGCGCACGACGCGGACGCCGGCTGGCTGGCGTTCCGGCGCGGGGATGTGCGCGTCGCCGTCAACCTCGGCCCGAAGACCGCGGCGATCCCGCTGGGCAGCCGGCCGGTGCGGGTACTGGCGGCGTGGGAGCCGGTGGGCGAACCGGGCCCGGACGGGCTGCTGCACGTGCCCGGGGAGTCCTGCGTGGTGCTGGAACAGGACTGACGACGGGGGCCTGACGACGGGGGCTTGACGACGGGGCCTCGGGCGGCTTCCCGGGCGGCCCCGCCGCGCGCGGGACGCGCGGCGGGGCGGCCGCGGTCACGGCGTCTCGTCGCCCGCCGGGCCCTCCCGCAGCTCCGTGGCCCGTTCCAGGAGGATCGCCTCCCAGGCGCGGCGCAGCCGGGTCCGGAGCAGCGGCAGCGGGGTGTCGTCGCGGCCGTCGAGGCGGGCCGCGAGCCGGAGCACGCTGTCGCAGCGGGCGAGCCACAGGCCGCGCAGGCAGGGGCGGGCGCCGTACCCGGCCAGGGTGGCGGCGCGCACGGCGGCGCCGGAGCCGACGGCGAGCGCGAGACCGGCGATGTCCTCGGCGGGGTCGCCGAGGACGGCACCGGTCCAGTCCAGGACCCCGCGCACCCGGCCGTCGGCGCCGACCACCAGGTGGTCGCCGGTGAGGGCGTGGTGGACGAGGACGGCGGTCCCGGGCCGGGCGGCGAGCTGTCCGGCCGCGGCCGGTGTGAGCTGGCCGAGCCGTGCCGGGTCGAACTCGTCGGCCTCGGCGAGGCGCCGGGCGGCGGGCACGGCCATCCGGCGCAGGGCCTCCAGGGAGCGCGGCGCGGACCGCGGCACGCCGAGCGCCTCCGCCTGCCGGGCGGGCACCGTGCGCAGCCCGCTGAGCAGCCCCGCCAGGTCGGCCTCGCCGACCGCGGAGACGTCGTGCTCCTCGGCGGTCGTACCGGGCACCCTGGTGTCCAGGGTGCAGGTGAGACCGGGCGTCCACTCGCCGTGCGCCACGCTGGTCGGCACGGCGACCGGCACCTGGGGGCGGACCAGATCGCGCAGCCGCAGTTCACGGCGGCGGCGGGCGGCGCTGTCGCGGTCCGGGGCGAGGCGCAGGACGTGGCGGGTGCCCACCCACCAGGTGCACGGGTCGCCGCCCTCGTGCACGGGGCGCACGGCGGGGCCGGCGGCGGTGTCCGCGCCGCTGCCGCCGTTCGCGCCGTTCCCGCCGTTCCGCAGGAGGGAGCGGACCAGTCTGCGGACGGTGTCCGCGGTGGGTGTCGGTGCCTGGGTCATGTCTCGCGCCGTCGTCGTCGGGTGGGTGGGGGTGCCGGTCGCCGTCTCCCGGCCTGCTACTCCACTATCACCATCTCGCGGGTCGTGTCGTTCAGTCGGCGCGCGCCGTCCCCGGTGACGGTGACGATGTCCTCGATGCGTACGCCGAAGCGGCCGGGAAGGTAGATGCCGGGTTCGATCGAGAAGCACATGCCGGGCACCAGGGGCTGCTCCTCGCCCTCGACGAGGTAGGGCGGTTCGTGCGTGGTGACGCCGATGCCGTGGCCGGTGCGGTGGATGAAGTACTCGCCGTATCCGGCGTCGGCGATGACGGCGCGGGCGGCGCGGTCGACGTCCTGGCAGGTGGCGCCGGGGTGCACGGCACGGAACCCGGCTTCCTGGGCCTCGCGGACGACGTCGTGGACGCGGCGCTCCTCCTCGGTGGGTTCGCCGACGTGGACGGTGCGGGTGGTGTCGGAGCCGTAGCCGTCCTTGAGGCCGCCGAAGTCGAGCACGACCATGTCGCCGAGCCCGATGACGCGGTCGCCGACCTCGTGGTGCGGGTCGGCGCCGTTCGGTCCGGAGCCGACGATGGTGAAGTCGACCCGGGAGTGGCCGAAGCGCAGCAGCAGCTCGGCGAGGGCGGCGCCGATCTCGGACTCCCGGCGGCCGGCGAACGGGACCTTCCGGATCTCCTCGAAGGCCTGGTCGGCGGCGGCTCCGGCGGCGGCCAGCAGTTCGCGTTCCGCCGTGTCCTTGACGGCGCGCAGCATCGGCAGGGCGTCGGTGAGGCAGGCGTAGGAGGTGCCGGGCAGGGTTCGCTGGAGTCCGAGGAGGTGCATGGCCCAGGTGTCGTCGCTGATCCCGAACCGGCCGGTGCCGTCGAGCAGGGCGGCGGTGACGGCGTAGGGGTCGGCGCCGTCCGTCCATTCGTGCGGGGTGAGGGCGGTCGCACCGGGTGCCCGGGCGGCGTCCGGGGCCTCCAGCGCGGGCACGACGAGTACGGGGGTGCGGCCGGGGGTGAGGACCAGCAGGGTGAGGCGTTCGGTGACGGCGGTGGGCGCGTAGCCGGTGAGCCACACCAGGTCCGGTCCCGGTGCCACCAGCAGCCCGGCGAGTCCTGCCTCGGCGGCGGCACGCGCGGCGCGCTCCATGCGGGCCCGGTAGTCGTCGGCGGTGAAGGTCGCGGGGGCGGTGCCGGTCATGCGGTCCTCCCGGAGCGGGTGGGGGTGCGGGGCCGACGGGGGCTCCGTGTCGCTGGTGGTCTGCCAGCATCCTGCCCGCCCGGCGGGGCCGACGCGAGCCGGTGGGCGGGATTCCCGCGGGCTCCGCCGGCGGTGCCGGGTGGCCGGCGCGGGGGTGGCCGTCCGGCAGCGGGGAGGGACGCGCGGACCGTGCGGCCGGCGGGTGCGCAGGGCTGCCCTGCGGACCCGCCGGCCGCGGGTGAACGGGACACCGGCGGCGGCCCGGGCAGGCGGTTCAGCGGAGCACCGGGACGGGAGACCGGTCCGGGAGGAATCCGTGCGAGCGGCGGGCCAGGAAGGCCGCCTTGTAGCGGTCGACCTCGCGGTGCCAGTTCAGGATGCCGCTCATCCAGTTCTGCAGCTCGGTCACGTACTCCTCCATCGCCGTACGGGCCTCCGCCGGCAGGGCGAGGTCGTCGTAGAGGACGGGCAGCTCGTGGGCGGTGACGTGTTCGAACTGCTGCATGCGCTGGGTCGTCAGGTCGTGGACGACGCCCAGGGCGGTCGGGTAGTCGCAGCCGAAGAAGTTCTGCACGACGAGGATCGCGTTGTGGATCTCGCCCTCGTACTCGATCTCCTTCTGGTACGAGAAGATGTCGTTGAGCAGGCAGGCGTAGTCGATGGCCGCGTTCTCGAGGGACCGGACCGGACCGCTGCGGTAGACCTCCGGCGGCACGGCGGGCCCCCGGCCCATGCGGCACAGGCTCAGCGTGAGGTCGGAGCCGAAGGTGGCACGGCGCATCTCCAGGTAGTCGACCGGGTCGGGGATGCGGTTCTGCGTCTGGTTGGACAGCTCCCACACCCAGCTCTCGGTCATGGCGTCGATCGCGGTCTTCAGGGTGCGGCGCTGGTCGGGGGTCATCCGGCCGGTGGTGCGCGTCCACAGGTCGGTCAGTCCCCGCTCCATGGCGTTGGCCGGCGGGGCCGCCGCCTCCTTGCCGTCCACCGGCATGCGGGCCGACAGTCGGGCCGTGGTCAGCCGGGCGGCCGCGAGGTCCCGGCGGTGCCCGAAGACGAGCGGGTAGTAGTCGTCCCCGTAGGTGCCCCAGGCGAGCCAAGCGGCACTGAGGTCGAGGGCTTCGGGGGTGGCGTCCGGGTCGAGTCCGGCGGAGCAGAGCGCCAGGTCGTACGCGGCCAGCTTGTCCTCGTCCCATACGCCCTCCTGCAGGATGCCCATCTGCTGCGTCCAGTCGACGAGACGCCGGCGCGCGCCCTCCAGATGCGGGCTGAGCTGCAGCGGGAAGGGCATGTGGAAGTCGGGGATGCGGGACGGGCCGACCTTCTGGAAGGGGACGTGCCGGTAGGCGCGCAGGCGTTCCGCGGCGGCCGAGGCGAGCAGTGCGCCGACGTCGGCGGCGGAGGTGCCGGGACCGGTGGGGGCCTGCCAGGGCGAGGTGGAGCGGGCGCCCTGGTTCATGTACCGGCTGGAGCGCAGATGCCATTCGTGGCCGCCGGACTGCCAGTCCTGCAGTCCCTTGGTGTACGCGGCGACGGCGGCGACCTGGGCGGGGGTGAGGCCGTTCTCCGCGGCCAGCGCGGGTACTTCGGTGAGTGCGGTGTGCTCGAACTGGTGCAGGCGCGAGGTCAGGATGTCGTTGACGGTGTCGGCGGCCTGCTGGGTGGTGCAGCCGAAGAAGGTCTCCAGGACCAGGACCCCGTTGCTGTTCTCCCCCTCGTCCTCGACCTCCCGCTGGTAGGAGAACAGGTCGTTGCGCAGGTGCACGGCGTCGGAGAAGGTCTCCATCAGGACGCGCAGCGGCCGTGTTCCGGCGACCGCCGCGGGGACCTCGGCGGTCGCGTACTCGACCAGTCCGGCCGACCAGGGCGCGCCGCCGACCTTGCGGCGCATCTCGATGTACTCGACCGGGTTGGCGATCCGCCCCTCGTTGATGTTGGACAGCTCCCACATCGACTCGTTGAGCAGGTGCTCGGTGGCGAGGGCGAAGCGGCGTCGCCATTCGTGCGACATCGACGGCACGGTGCGCGCCCACAGGTCGGCCAGGCCCGCCTCGACCGGGTTCTGCGGCTCCGGCACCGGTGCCGACGGGTCCGGGGGCATGAAGAGCGGCAGCCGGTCCAGGTGGGCCCGGCCGGCGGCGCGGTCCTGGGTGCGCTTGAACATGTCGAGGAAGTGGTCGTCGAAGAAGAACACCCACACGTACCAGTCGGTGATCAGCGACAGGGCCGGGCCGTCGCAGTCGGGGTGGGTGTAGGCGCAGAGCAGGCCGTAGTCGTGTGCGTCGAGGTCGGCCTGGTCCCAGATCCCGGACCCTTCCAACATGCCCATGTCGCGCGCCCAGCGCGCCGAATGGGCGCGGGCCTCGTCGACGTGCGGGTTCACCCGCGCGGGGTACGGCATGTAGAAGTGCGGGAGTTCGAACGGCTGGGTCATGGCCGGGCCCTACCCAGCCCTCTCGGGGGACATCCGGCGGCCGGGACATGATCACACCATCGCGTGAATCGGGCGCGAACGGCTGCGCGCGGCACGCCCCGCGCCCGGTGCGGGGCCGGGGCGCTCCGGCCGCCACGGGCACCGGCAACCGCCCCGGCAGGGCCTCCTGTCGGAACGTCGGCTCCCGCCGTCCGGACGGTCGGTCCCGCCCGGACGCACTCACACCGTCGCGGTCAGTTCCCGTTCCAGCCGTGAGGCCAGGGTCAGATAGCGGGGGCGCCGGGGTACCGGGACCAGGCCGCGGATCATCATGTGCCACATCTCGGCGGTCCGGCGCGGCAGTCGGGCGACCGGCTCCAGCGAGCGGCCCACGACGCGGGTACCGACGAAGAAGGACACCAGGGAGTGGGCCACGGCTTCGACGTCGGTGTCCGGGTGGAGGTCCGACTCGCGGACCGCGCCCAGCAGACGGTGCGAGATGATCTCCAGCCACTCGGTGAAGGGGTGCCGCAGCGGGGCCCGGACCGGCATCGGCCCGGTGGCCAGCCGGAGGCCGGCCCGGGCGACGGGGCCCTCGACGGACAGCCGGGTCAGGGCGAAGGTGATGCGGATCAGGCCCTCCAGCGAGGTGTAGCCGCGGCCGTCCACCTCGCCCGTGAGCCGCCGGGAGGCCTGGGACTGCAACTCCATGATGGCGTGGGCGAGATCCTCCTTGGCGGCGAAGTGGAAGTACAGGGCGCCCTTGGTGACCCTCGCGTGCTCGACGATGTCGCTGAGGCTCGTCGCCTCGTAGCCGCACCGGTCGAACAGGTCGGCGGCGGCCGCGATGATCGTCGCGCGGGTCTGCTCGGCGCGTAACTGCCTCGGCATCGACGGGACACTCCTGGGACGGGGAAAGAACGGGTCATGCCGTTTTTTCTGACTCTCCGTACACGATAGCTCACCTCCCCCCGACGTCCGCCAGGTACCCTTCCTCTGCCGACTCGCCCCGGCCGCCGCGCACTTGATCCCGCGGCCGCCGCCCGCCCGAGGCCCGGTGGGGCCGGTACCGCCTGCTCCGCACGGCGATGTCCGGCCCCCCCGGCGGTCGACCGGACGGCTCCCTCCGCCGACGGCGCGGGACGGCACCCGGGGGGCCACTCCGGCGGCGGGTGCCCCGGCCGTGAGTGAGCGGTACGCGGACAGTTGGAGGAAACGGGGGGTGCGGTATCCGAACACGGCGGCGTTCCACCGCGTCTCCGGCGGCCGGGGCTCGGCCGGGGCACCGGCGGCAGGGGCACCAAGTGCCGCCTGCCGGACGCCGTCGGGCAGAGCCGGCGGCCGGACGCCGTCGGCCGGTGCCGGGCGGTGCCGGCGGGGAGGGGGCGGACCAGCTCGTGCACCGGCACGGCAGGGGCTCCGCGGCTGCGCCGATGCGGCGGCAGCGGTCCTCGGCGGCTCTCCCGGCCGCTCCCCGGGGCCGGACTCGGGCGGTCGGGCAGGTCGCCGGCGGGCGTTAGAGTGCGAGGCGACCGGTTTGTTTTTCAATGAGATCAGTCAAGGCGCCGGACACCGGGCCGTCTCCGTACGATCGTGGGGCGGCCGGACGGGGGTGCCGCGGAGGGGCTCTCATGCCACGACAGGAGCGCGCCATCAGGACGCGCCGAGCAATTCTGGAAGCCGCCGGCGCGGTCTTCGACGAACACGGCTACACCTCCACCACGATCGCGATGGTGCTGGAGCGGGCCGACGTCACCAAGGGCGCCCTGTACTTCCACTTCCCCTCCAAGGAGGCGCTCGCGCAGGCGGTGCTGAGCGAGCAGGTGCTGTTCGGCACCGTCCCGCCGCGCGAGTGCAAGGTCCAGGAAGTGATCGACATGACGTACGTGGTCGGGCAGCGGCTGCGGACCGACTCGCTGCTGCGCGGCAGCGTACGGCTGGCGGTGGACCAGGAGACCCCGAGCGGCGTGGATCACGGCGAACCGTTCCGGCAGTGGGCGGATCGGCTCACCGTGCTGATGGAACGGGCGTCGGCACAGGGCGAGTTGCTGCCGACGGTACGGCCGCGCGAGACGGTGGAACTGCTGGTGGGCGGCTTCACCGGCATCCAGTTGATGTCTCGGGCGATGAGCGACCGCAGCGACCTGGGCGACCGTCTGTCCGTGCTGTGGGCCCACATCCTGCCCAGCATCGCGGTGCCGGGACTGCTGCCGGCCCTGGACACCCGCCCCGACCGGGGCGCCCGGCTGCTCACCGAACTCCATCTGGAGGCATCGTGATCGCGTTGACCGGAGCGACCGGAACCGTGGGCGGGCTGGTGACCCGGCAGTTGTCCGGCACGGCTCCGCTGCGGTTGCTGGCCCGCGCACCGGACCGGGCCGCACACCTGGCCGGCGAGCACACCGAGGTGGTGGGCGCCGATCTCGGGGACCCGGCCGGTCTGCGGCGCGCGCTGACCGGCGTGCGGGCCGCACTCCTGGTCACGGCGGATCCGCTGACCCACGACCACGACCGGAACTTCCTGACGGCCGCGCGGGAGGCGGGCGTTCGGCACGTGGTGAAGCTGACGACGCTGTCGGTGACCGAGCCGGACGCCGTCGACCTGGTCACCGGCTGGCAGCGCGGGAACGAGGACCTGGTCCGTGCCTCCGGCCTGACCTGGACGCTGCTCAGGCCCCGCGCGTTCATGTCCAACACCCTGGGCTGGGCGAGCTCGGTCCGTGCCGAGGGCGTCGTCCGGGCGGCGCACGGCACCGCACCGACCGCGGCGATCGACCCGCAGGACATCGCGGCGGTGGCCGCGGCCGCCCTCACCGCGCCGGAGGAGCACGCCGGCCGGGCCTACGCGCTGACCGGCCCGGAACCGGTCACGCCGGTGGAGCAGACGCGCGTCCTGGGCGAACTGCTGGGCCGCCCGCTCCGTTTCGTGGAGCTGACGGAGCAGCAGTTGCGCGCCGGACTGCTGCGGCGCTACCCGGAACCGGTCGCCGGGGCCCTGCTGGAGAGCGCCGCCCGGAGCCGCCGGGGCACGAAGGCGGCGGTGGAGCCGACGGTGGCCCGGCTGCTCGGCCGTCCGGGACGCGGCTACCGGGACTGGGCCGCCGCACACCTGCCGGCCTTCCGCGAGGCCTGACACTACGCCCCGGCCGGGTACGGAGCAGGCGCACCCGCGGCGCGGGTCCCGCGCCGCGGGCGAGGCACGGTCCGCGTCCCCGTCCGCTCCCGCACCGCCCCGCCACGCCACGGCTCAGTCCAGGCCGGCCGACTTCAGCCAGGCCCTCGCCACGTCCAGCGGGTCCTTCTTGTCCAGTTGCACCTGTGCGTCCAGGTCCAGCAGCGCCTTGGTGTCCAGCTTGGCCGACACGGCGTTCAGCGCGTCGACGCCGTTCTGCGGGAGCCCGCTCTTGTACACCAGCGGCTGGACGTTCTCGAAGCCGAAGAGGTTCTGCGGGTCCTGCAGGACGACGAAGCCCTCCTTGCGGATGTTCGGGTCGGTGGTGAAGACGTCCGCGACCTGGACGGTGTTCTGCTTCAACGCCGCCTGGGTGAGCGGGCCGCCCGCGTCGAGCGCCTTGAAGGACTTGAACTGCAGACCGTAGACGTCCTTCAGCCCGACCAGGCCCTGCTGCCGGGTCTGGAACTCCGGGGAGCCTCCGATGACCAGGTCCTTCGCGACGCTCTTCAGGTCGCCGATGGACGACTCGGAGGTCAGGTGGTATTTCTGCGCCGTCGCCGCGTTGACGGTGACCGAGTCCTTGTCCTGCGCCGGCGCGGGCTCCAGCAGGGTGAGGGCGCTGTCCAGCTTCGCGTTGATCGCGGCGGTCGTCGCCTCGGTCGTCTTCGGGGCGGCCTTGGGGTCGAGGTAGGCGAGCAGCGCGCCGTTGTACTCGGGCAGCACGGTCAGGGAACCGTTCTTGATGAGACCGTATGTCGTCTCCCGGCTGCCGATGTTGGGCTTGTAGGTGACCGTGATGCCCTTGGCTTTCAGGGCCTCGCCGTATATGTCGGCGAGCAGGGTGCTCTCGGGGAAGTTGTTGGAGCCGACGACGACCGCGTCACCGGCGGTCTTGTCCTGGTCGAGCGGATTGTCACCGGCGTCGGAGGAGGAGCAGCCCGACAGCAACGCCGTCGTCGCGGCGAGGGCGACGGCCGCCGCGCCGGTGAGTCTCCTGCTGGGCCTGCTGGTCTGGGCGTCATAAGTCACCCTTCTGATCCAAGCCAGCCCGCTGAGAGGCAGTCAAGGGAATTCCTATTACCGATTCACTTCGATGCGCGTCCGGCGGTGACGGTCGTGTGAACACGGCAGACCGTTCTCGGACCGTCGGGCTTTCGTTCCGGTCGGAAGCCCGACGGAACCGACGGACCGACGGACGCGACGGACCGACGGACGCGGAAGGCGCCAAGGGGCGGACGGGCGGAGGAGACGCCGACCGGCGCGGGAGGGCTCAGCCGGCGCGGCGCACCCCGGCCGACACCGTGAGCCGCTCCACCGTCCAGAACACCACGAGCGTCGCCAGGGCCAGTACCGCCACCAGCGTGGCCCCGCCCACGACCTTCTCGTAGTCGTGCTGGTAGAGGCCGTCGATGATGTAGCGTCCGAGGCCGCCGAAGCTCACGTAGGCCGCGATGGTGGCGGTGGAGACGATCTGGATGGCCGCCGAGCGCAGGCCGCTGAGGATCAGCGGGAGCGCGACCGGCAGCTCCACCTGGAACAGCACGCGCACCTCCGACATGCCCATGCCCCGGGCGGCGTCCACCGGGGACGGGTCGACGGAGCGCACCGACTCGTAGGTGGTCACCAGGATGGGCGGGATCGCGAGGACGACCAGCGGGATCATCACCGGCACCATGCCGAAGCCGAGCAGGATGAACATCAGCACGAGCAGCCCGAAGCTGGGCATGGCGCGGGCGGCGGTGGCGACGTAGGCCAGGGCGTTGCCGCCGCGGCCGGTGTGCCCGGTGAGCAGTCCGGCGGGCAGCGCGACGGCGGCGGCGACGGCGAGCGCGGTCAGCGTGTACTGGATGTGCTCCCCCAGCCGGGTGGGGATGCCGTCGTAGCCGTGCCAGCGTGCGCCGTCGGCGAAGAAGGCGTTCATGAAGTGCAGGACGTTCACCGGGCGGCCTCCTGCGGTGCGGGCCGGACTGCGGTTTCGGCGTCGGAGGGCTCCTCGGCGGGACCGGCCCCGCGGGCGCGTCGTGCCGCACCGGAGCCGCGCGGCATCCAGGGGGTCAGCAGCAGCCGTACCGCGACCAGCACCGCGTCCACCGCGATGGCCAGGACGGCGGTGCCGATCACGGAGAGCCACACCAGGCGGGGCTGGTGGTACTTCATACCGTGGTCCAGCAGGTTGCCGAGCGCTCCCTGGTTGCCGATCAGCATGCCGACGCTGACCAGGGAGATGCTGGAGACCGCGGCCACCCGCAGCCCCGCGATGATGGCGGGCGTCGCGATCGGCAACTGCACCTGGAAGTAGCGGCGCACCGGCCCCATGCCCATCGCGGTCGCGGCGTCGAGGGTCTCCTGCGGAACCGAGCGGACCCCGTCCACGATGGACGGGACGAACACCACCAGGCTGTAGACGGCCAGCGGGATCATCACCGTCGTCTCGGTCTGGCCGGTGTAGTCGATGAGGACGACGAAGAAGGCCAGCGAGGGGATCGCGTAGAGCACCGTCGTCACGGCCAGCACGGGCGGGTACAGCCAGCGCATCCGCACGCACAACTGGGCGACCGGCAGCGCGACCAGCAGCCCGGCGAGGACCGGGACCAGCGCCTCCCGCAGGTGCAGGCCGGCCAGGCCCAGGTAGCTGTGCTGGAGGTCGCTGGGGAGGTCGAAGAGGCCCCCGCTCACCGGACCGCCTCCGGTTCCTCCGGCCGGCCCGCCGCGTGGGCGCCGCGGATCGCCTCGCCGATGCTCTGCTGGGAGGCGACGCCGGTGACCCGGCCGTCGGGGTCCACGGCGACGGCCCAGCCGGTCGGCGAGAGCACCGCGCAGTCGAGGGCGGCCCGCAGCGAGTCCCGGCCCGCCACGAACGGCCGCCCGTACGGCAGCAGTCCGGCGCCGGCGGCGTCTGCGCCGCCGGCCGCGAGCCGTCCCGGCTCGGACCAGCCGAGCGGTCGGCCCTCGGGGTCGGTGACCAGGAGGTAGGGGAGGTCCGCGACGGTGCGGGCGGCGATCTGCTCGGCGGGGGCGTCGGCGGCGACGACCGGCGAGGTCAGCAGGTCGAGCCCGTCGGAGGGGAAGAAGGACAGCCGGCGGATGCCGCGGTCGGCGCCGAGGAAGTCCTCGACGAAGGAGTCCGCGGGGTCGGAAAGCAGTTCGGCGGGCGGTGCGAACTGGGCGAGTCGGCCACCGGTGCGCAGCACGGCGA
The DNA here is from genome assembly GCF_047200655.1 of Streptomyces sp. MS06. NCBI lineage: Bacteria > Bacillati > Actinomycetota > Actinomycetes > Kitasatosporales > Streptomycetaceae > Streptomyces > Streptomyces sp. MS06. The sequence continues at coordinate 59,122 of NZ_JBJZOJ010000028.1, read as the reverse complement.
CCATGGTGCCGATCTTGACCGCCTCGTCGATGTCGTGCGTGACGAAGACGATGGTCTTGCCGAGGTCCTCCTGGAGGCGCAGGAGTTCGTCCTGCAGGCCCTTGCGGACCACCGGGTCGACGGCGGAGAACGGCTCGTCCATCAGCAGTACCGGCGGGTCGGAGGCCAGTGCCCGTGCCACGCCGACCCGTTGCTGCTGTCCGCCGGAGAGCTGGTAGGGGTAGCGGCGGGCGAGCGAGCCGTCCAGGCCGACCCGCTCCATCAGGTCCCGGGCCCGCGCCCGGGCCTCCTGCCTGCCCCTGCCGAGCAGCCTCGGCACGGTGGCTATGTTGTCGACGATGGTGCGGTGCGGGAAGAGCCCGGCGTTCTGGATGACGTAGCCCATGGACTGCCGCAGGGTGTTGACCGGCTGCTGCCGGATGTCCGCGCCGTCGAGCAGGATGCTGCCCTCGCTCGGTTCGACCATCCGGTTGATCATGCGGAGGGTGGTGGTCTTGCCGCAGCCCGAGGGACCGACCAGGACCGTGATCGACCGGTCCGGGATCTCCAGCGACAGGCCGTCGACCGCCACCGTGCCGTCCGGGTACCGCTTGGTGACTGCTTCCATCCGTATCAAAACGCCGAACGCCCTTCGGGTCTGGCAGTGGCTGGTCGTGGACTCGCTCCGCCGCCCGCGGTCGGCGGGCGGCGGGGGCCGAGTCTAGCTTCCTGTCCTGCGGGTTCCCGAGGGGCGGGCGGCCGGGAGGGTGCCTCTCCCGCTCCGGGGCAGGGGGCGGGTCGGCGGCGCACCGGTCCGCCGGTCCGCCGGTTCCTCCGCAACCCGCCCTTTCCGCCGACCGGTTCGCCGGTTCCTCCGCACCCCGTCCGGTCCGCCGCTCCGTTCCGGTCCGCCGGTCAGTCGCCGGTCGGCGCCATCCGCAGCGCGATGCTGTTGATGCAGTAGCGCTGGTCGGTGGGGGTCGGGTAGCCCTCGCCCTCGAAGACGTGGCCGAGGTGCGAGCCGCACCGTGCGCACCGCACCTCGGTGCGCACCATCCCGTGCGAGCGGTCCTGCAGGAGCTCCACGGCGTCGCTGTCCCGGGGGTCGTAGAACGAGGGCCAGCCGCAGTGGGAGGCGAACTTGGTCTCGGAGGTGAACAGTTCGGCGCCGCAGGCCCGGCAGGAGTAGACGCCCTCGGTCTCGGTGTCGGTGTACTCGCCGGTGAAGGCGGGCTCGGTGCCGACCTTCCGCAGCACCGCGTACTCGGCCGGGGTGAGCTCCGCGCGCCACTGCTCGTCCGGCTTCTCTACGTCGTACGACATGAAGGCCAACCCCTTTACTGCTGCGCGAGACGGTCCAGGATGCGCGGGCCGAGGTCCGTGACGTCGCCCGCGCCCATGGTGAGAACGAGATCGCCGGGCCGCGCCATTCCCGCGACCGCCTCGGGCACCTCGTCCCGGTCGTGCACGGCCGTCACGTCGGCGCCCGCGGCCCGCGCCGCCTCGACGATCAGTTCGCTGGTCACGCCGGGGATCGGATCCTCGCGGGCGGGGTAGATGTCGAGGACGGCTGAGGCGTCCGCCAGGGCGAGGGCCCGGCCCATCTCCTTGCCGAGCTCCCGGGTGCGGGAGAACAGGTGCGGTTGGAAGGCGACCAGGATGCGGGAGCCGCCGGCGGCGGCACGCATCGCTTCCAGGTCGGCGGTCATCTCCGTGGGGTGGTGGGCGTAGGAGTCGATCACCTGGACGCCGGCCGCCTCGCCCTTGAGCTGGAGGCGGCGCTTGACGCCGGTGTAGGCGGCGATCGCCCCGGACAGGTCGGCGGCCGGGATGCCGAGCGCCACGCCCGCCGCCAGCGCGGCGACCGCGTTGAGGGCGTAGTGGCGGCCGGGCACGGAGACGGCGAAGGTCAGCTTCCGGTCGTCCAGCAGGACGGTGACCTCGCTGCGCAGGCCCTGCGGCACGATCGACAGGACCCGTACGTCGGCGTCCTCGGCCTCGCCGTAGGTGACCGTCCGCACCGTGCCGTCCAGCCGTCGCGTCAGCTCGCGGGCGCCGGGATGGTCGGCGGACACCACCAGGGTGCCGCCGGGCACGATCCGCGCCGCGAAGGTCTCGAAGGACTCGTAGATCTCCTCCATCGAGGCGTAGTTGGCGTGGTGGTCGAGTTCGACGTTGAGGACGATGGCGACCTCGGGCCGGTACGCGTGGAAGCTGCGGTCCGACTCGTCCGCTTCGGCGACGAAGATGTCGCCGGTGCCGTGCAGCGCGTTCGAGCCGGGTGCGTCCAGGTCGCCGCCGATGGCGTACGAGGGGTTCAGGCCCAGCGCGCTCAGCGCGACCGCCAGCATCGAGGTGGTGGTGGTCTTGCCGTGGGTGCCCGCGACGGCGATCGGGCGCAGGCCGTCCATCAGCGCCGCGAGGGCGTCGGAGCGGTGCACCACCGGGAGGCCGAGTTCCGCGGCGCGGACCAGCTCCGGGTTGTCCGGGCGGATCGCGGAGGAGACGACCACGCAGGTCGCGTCGTCGGCGAGGTGGTCGGCGGCGTGCCCGATGTGCACGACGGCACCCTGCTCGCGGAGCGCGTCGGCGGTCGCGGACTCCTTGGCGTCACTGCCGGCGACCGCGGCCCCGCGCTGGGCGAGGATCCTGGCGATGCCCGACATCCCGGCGCCGCCGATGCCGATGAAGTGGGGACGGTCCATGGCGACAGGAAGTCCGGGGGCCATGCGTGTTCTCTCCCAGTGGTGCGAGGGGTGGGACTACAGGGGCTGCGGGGGGCTGCGGGGTCCGTGACTTGCGGTTCGAGCGCCGGGACTGCGGGTGGCTGCCGCGGCGTTCGGTGCTCCCGACCGGTGCGCCGGGGGTGCGCCGGGGACCGTACGACACGGGTGCGCTCCCCTCCGCGGGGAGCGCACCCCCAGCCTATGCCTTGCTGTGGGAGAACAGCTTCAGCACCGGTACTCCCACCTTGTGGCGCGCGCGGGAGGCCCAGTCCCGGTGGAAGAACTCCTCCACGTAGTGCGGATCCGTCAGCACGATCACCTCGTCCGCTCCGATCTCCTCCACCAGGGACTTCAGCGCGTCCAGCGGATGGTCCTCGACGAGCCGGCCCTCGGCCGGGCGGCCGGAGGCCCGCAGCGCGGTGAGCGACACCTCCAGGGCCTGCTGCCCCACTCCCTTGGCCGCGTCGCCCTCGGGTGTCTCCCCCTCGCGGGCGGCCTCGTCCAGCTCGCCGAGCGCGATGTCGTCGAGTGCCCGCAGCAGGCGGTCCGCCTGGTCGCCGCGCGGCTGGAGCAGCACGTGGAAGCCGACCTGCTCGTCGCCGTGCAAGGTCGTGACGAATTCCACGTCGGCGGACGTCAGGGCCTTCTCGATCATCAAAACGCTTGTGAACACCAGGCGCCCTCTCTGCTGTCAGGGCTCGTGGCCCTTCTGTCCTGCGTGGGCCGTAGCGGGCCCTGCGGAAACCATCCTGCCCCGTGTTCCCACGGGTTCTGCCGGATTTAGTGTGCCCGGACCACACGAAACGGAACGAAAGATTCCGCCAATGCCTGGCATACGGCGGCCCGGACCCGCTCAACCGCCCCCGGCGACCTCATGACCTGCGGTAACGGGTGAACAGGAAGCCGTCGTCCTCCAGTAGGGACATCAGTGCGAAACGGTGCGGAACGGTGACCGGGGGCCCACCCGCGATGCGCTGCGCGTCACCCGCGGTGAGCGTCGGGGACACCGTGAGACACAGCTCGTCCAGCACGTCGGCGGCCACCAGCCCGCCCAGCAGCCGCGGTCCGCCCTCGGTCAGCAGCCGGGTGTGGCCCAGCTCCGCGAGGGCGCGCACCGCGCGGGCCGGGTCGACTCCGGCGCCGTCACCGGCGATCACGACCCGCGCCCCGGCCCGCTCCGCGGCGGCCCGCCGCTCCGGGGAGGACGCGGCACCGGTCAGCACCAGAGTGGGTACGGAGGGCGAGGTGAACAGCGGGAGCGAGAAGTCGAGGTCCAGGCGGGCGGTGACGACGGCGATCGCCGGAGCCGGCCCCTGCCCCGCCGCCGCGCGCGGCTCGGCGAACTCCGCCCGCGCGCGGGCGGGCCGGTAGCCCTCCTGGCGGACCGTTTCCGCACCGACCACCACCACGTCGGCCAGGGCCCGCAGGGTGCCGAAGACCCGCATGTCGGCGGCGCTGGAGAGGGGCTGCGACCGGCCCTGGTGCTGGCCGGCGCCGTCGAGGCTGGAGACCATGTTGGCGCGCAGCCACGGGCGCCGCCGCCCCGCCGGCGGCTCCGGGTAGGCGTAGGCGGCCGCCAGCTCGGCGAGACTCCACTCGCGGTCGGCTCCGGCGCGCCCCGCCCCCGGGCCCCCGGGCGCCCCGCCGGGGGCCCGGGCTGCTGTCTCGTCGGTCACAGGGAACAGGCGTCGCATGTCGTGCAGTCTGACACGGCGCTTAGCATGGGGAATCGTGTCGTCCTCCCAACCCGCTCCCTCCCCCGCCGCCGGCGTCTTCCCGACAGCCGAAGCGGCGCCGCTCTCCCTGCGCGCCCGTGAGCCGCACGTCCCCGCCGACCGGCTGGTCGCCGAGATGGTGCCGCCGCCCCGGTTCGACTCGGTGCGCTTCGGCACCTACCTGCCGGACCCGAACCAGCCCAGCCAGACCGAGGCGGTGGGGGTCCTGGAGGACTTCGCGGCCGGACTCGGGGGCGCGCACGCCGTCGGCGGCGGCCGGCGCGGCTTCCTCGGCTTCGGCAGGGCCAAGGCCCCGAAGGCGCCGGCCGGCCCCCGCGGCGTCTATCTGGACGGCGGGTACGGCGTCGGCAAGACCCACCTGCTGGCCTCGCTGTGGCACGCCACCCCGGCCGAGCCCGCGCTGAAGGCCTTCGGCACCTTCGTGGAGCTGACCAACCTGGTCGGCGCCCTCGGCTTCCAGCAGACCGTGAAGACCCTCTCCGGGCACCGGCTGCTCTGCATCGACGAGTTCGAACTGGACGACCCCGGCGACACCGTCCTGGTCTCCACCCTCCTGGGCAGGCTGGTCGACGAGGGCGTGGCACTCGCGGCCACCTCCAACACCCTGCCCGGCAAGCTCGGCGAGGGCCGGTTCGCCGCGGCCGACTTCCTGCGCGAGATCCAGGGGCTGTCGGCGCGCTTCCGCACCCTGCGCATCGACGGCGAGGACTACCGCCACCGCGGGCTGCCCGAAGCTCCGGCCCCGCACTCCGACGAACAGGTGACGGAGGCCGCCTACGCCACCGCGGGCGCGTCACTCGACGACTTCCCGGGCCTGCTGGAGCACCTGGCCAGAGTGCACCCGAGCCGGTACGGCGCACTGACGGACGGGATCCGGGCGGTGTGCCTGACCGACGTCCGTCCGGTGCCCGACCAGTCGACCGCGCTGCGGCTGGTGGTCCTCGCCGACCGGCTCTACGACCGCGAGGTGCCGGTCCTCGCCTCGGGACTGCCCTTCGACCGGCTGTTCGGCGAGGAGATGCTGAAGGGCGGCTACCGCAAGAAGTACTTCCGGGCGATATCCCGGCTGACCGCGCTCGCCCGCGACGCCAAGGGCCTGGTCGAGGCCGGCTGACGACCGCCGTCCGGCCGGCCCTCGCGGCTCCCGGGGTCCGGCCGGTCGGGCCGGACCCCGCCGGAGTGCACCCCCCGGCCTCGCCTGCCCGCGATCCCGGAGAACCGGGCGGTCCGGCACCGCACCGCAGGCCGCGCCCCACCGCGGCTCACCGCAGCCCCGAGCCCTTTCCCCACCCCGGTTCCCGGGCCGGGACGTGCCTCGGCCCGGGAACCGGGCATATCGTTGCAGAAGCAGGCGAAACGAACCTCTGAGCGAGGGGGCCGTGATGCTGCAGGACCTGGTGACGGCGGTCGTGGCAGCCGGCTGTGCGGGCCTGGTGTACCTGGCCGCGGCGGCAAGGGTGGTCAAGCAGTACGAGCGCGGTGTGGTCTTCCGCCTGGGCCGGCTGCGCGGGGACGTGCGGAAGCCGGGACTCGCGGTCATCGTGCCCGGCGTGGACCGGCTGCGCCGGGTCAACCTGCAGATCGTGACGCTTCCGGTCCCGGCTCAGGAGGGCATCACCCGGGACAACGTCACCGTGCGGGTGGACGCCGTCGTGTACTTCAAGGTGGTCGACGCGGCCGCCGCCGTCGTCAACGTCGAGGACTACCGGTTCGCGGTCTCCCAGATGGCGCAGACCTCGCTTCGGTCCATCATCGGCAAGAGCGACCTGGACGACCTGCTGTCCAACCGGGAGAAGCTCAACCAGGGCCTGGAACTGATGATCGACAGCCCGGCGATCGGCTGGGGCGTCCAGATCGACCGGGTGGAGATCAAGGACGTGTCGCTGCCGGAGTCGATGAAGCGGTCCATGGCCCGGCAGGCCGAGGCCGACCGCGAACGCCGCGCCCGGATCATCAACGCCGACGCCGAACTCCAGGCGTCGAAGAAGCTCGCGGAGGCCGCGCAGCAGATGGCCGACACCCCGTCCGCGCTGCAACTGCGGCTGCTGCAGACGGTGGTGGCGGTGGCCGCGGAGAAGAACTCCACCCTGGTGCTGCCCTTCCCGGTGGAACTGCTGCGCTTCCTGGAACGCGCCCAGGGCACACCCCTCACGGCCCCGGCTCAACCACCACCACCGGAGGCCTGACCGCGACCGCACGGCATCACGACCGCACGGCTGCAAGGCAGCACGACCGCACGACCGCGGGCCGACCGGTCGGACCCGGGCAGCAGGCCGCAGACCGCCCCGGCGCCCCCTGCGGGGCGGTGGGCGGTGCGGGCGGGCCGCGACGGCCGCCCGGGTGAACCCGGTGCCCGCCGGGGCGCGCCGGATGAGGCGCGGGACAGGGCGTTCATAGCTTCATACGGTGATCGCTCACGTACGCCGCCTCACCGCCCTGTGCACCCTGGCCGCCGCCCTCACCGCCTGCGGCAGCGCCCCGGCGCCCGCACCGCAGCCGGCCCGCCCCGCGCCGTCGGCCGCCTCCCCGGTCGCCCCGCCGCCCACGCTCGCCGCCGGCCCCGCGGGCCTGACCCCCGTCTTCGTCCACGGTCCGCGGACCGGCCACGGCAAACCCCTCGCCCTCACCTTCGACGCGGACATGACCGCGGACGAGGGCGACCGGGCGGCGGCCGGCGAGCACTTCGACAACCCGGGGCTGATCGCGGCGCTCAGGGCGCTGAAGGTGCCGGCCACGGTGTTCATGACCGGGCGGTGGGCCGATCAGTACCCGGCGCAGGCCCGGTCCATCGGCCGGGACCCGCTGTTCGAGGTCGGCAACCACTCCTACAGCCACTACGCCTTCACCGACGACTGCTACGGGCTTCCCACGGTGTCCGCGGACCGGATGCGGGCCGACGTGGAACGGGCGTACACCGCCTTCCGCAAGGCGGGCGTCCCGCATCCGATGCCGTACTTCCGCTTCCCGGGCGGCTGCCACGACCGGCGCGCGCTGAAGGCGATCGGCGCGACCGGGGTGACCGCCGTGCAGTGGGACGTGGTCGGCGGGGACGCCTTCGCGACGGACGCGGACGCGGTGATCCGGCAGGTCCTGGACGGGGTGCGGCCGGGTTCCGTCGTCGTGCTGCACTGCACCCGCAGCGCCGCCCCGACCACCGAGCGGGTGGTGCGGACGGTGGTGCCGGAGCTCCGCGCGCGGGGCTACCGCCTGGTGAAGGTGTCCGAGCTGATCGGAGCCGCGGCCGGGTCCGCGCCGACGCACCCTACGCTGGGCGCATGAGCGAGGACTACTGCACGAGCGGGCCGGTGCGACGGACGCCCGCGGCGGACGGGCCGCCGTACGCGGAGTGCGTGCTGTGCCGGGAGCCGAGCGAGTACCCGGAGTCGTACCGGGGCATCACCCTGTGCCCGCGCTGCGAGTGGCAGGAGGCGCAGCGCACCGCCTGTTCGGGGTGACGCGACGGGAACCGGACCGGGCGCACGGCGCGTACGGGCCGTGCCCGCCGGCCCGGCTCGCGCCGCTCCCGGCACCACTCGGGCCGTACCGCCGCCCCCGGCGCCACGCAGGCCGAAACAGCCCGCGCCGCACCGCCCGCCCGGAACGCCGACGCCGTACAACCCCTCCCACGCCTCCCGTACCGCTCGTACCGCCCGTCCTCCGTTGCGGCCGGGTTGGCAGACTGGACGGCGTGAACAGTGAACCGACGCCCGTCCAGGACAGCCCCTTCCGTACGGAGCCGACCGCGCGCGACCTCGCCCCGCAGCACGTGCTGCCGCTGGTGGTGCGGATCGAGCGGGCCGCCCCGCCCGGCCGCACGGACGCCCTGGAGACCGCCGCGCGTGCCGTGCTGGTGCTGCTGGACGACGAGCGTTCGGTGGGGGACGGCGCCTGGGCGCAGGCGGTGCGGGACTGGCAGGACGCGCGGATCCGCAAGGTGGTCCGGCGGGCGCGCGGCGCCGAGTGGCGCCGGGCCGAGGCGCTGCCGGGAACCACGGTCACCGGCACGTCGGCCGAGGTGCGGGTGTACCCGCCCGTGCCGCTGGACGGGTGGCCCCGGGAGCTGGCGCGCCTGCAGGTGTCCGGCACCGACCTGGACGACCCCGAGCCGCCCGCCGCCCCGGACCCGGACGGCCCGGTGCTCTGGCTCAACCCGGACGTGCGGATGTCGGCCGGCAAGGCGATGGCCCAGGCCGGCCACGGCGCCCAACTCGCCTGGTGGGAGCTGTCCGCCGCGGAGCGCACCGCCTGGCGGGACGCCGGATTCCGGTTGGCGGTGCGCACCGCCGCGCCCGACCGGTGGCACCGGCTGACCGGGGCGGGGCTGCCGGTGGTGCGGGACGCGGGCTTCACCGAAGTCGCGCCGGGCAGTTGCACCGTCGTCGCCGACCATCCGGCGCTGCGCCGGTAGCGCTTCGTCGGGTTCCGGCCCGTCCGCGGCTAACGAACCTCAAATGTTGCTCTGAACCGTCCCGAACCGCGGTTGGGACCGAACCGCCGGGGCCATACCCCCGTCACCGGGCAGGAGGGGTGCCGGCGAGCAGGAGGAGGGGGCCATGCTGCGTCTGGGGACGGGTATCGGATGGCGGCCGGAGATCGCGGAGGCCGTGGAGGCCATGCCGGGCGTCGACTGGGTCGAGGTGGTCGCGGAGAACGTGTGCCCCGGCCACCTCCCGGACTCACTGGCCCGGCTGCGCGAGCGGGGCGCGGTGGTGGTCCCGCACGGCGTGTCGCTCGGCCTGGGCGGCGCGGACCGGCCCGACGAGCAGCGGCTCGCCGCGCTCGCCGAACGGGCCGAGGTGCTGGGCGCACCGCTGGTGACCGAGCACATCGCGTTCGTCCGGGCGGGCGGCCGGCTGACCGCCTCGCCCGGGCTGGAGGCGGGCCACCTGCTGCCGGTGCCGCGTACCCGGGACTCCCTGGACGTGCTGTGCGCGAACATCCGCGCCGCACAGCAGGCGCTGCCGGTTCCGCTGGCCGTCGAGAACATCGCCGCGCTCTTCGCCTGGCCGGCCGAGGAGCTCACGGAGGGCCAGTTCCTGTACGAGCTGGCGGAGCGTACCGGGGTGCGGCTCCTGGTCGATGTGGCGAACCTGCACACCAACCACGTCAACCGCGGTGAGGACCCGGCCGAGGCACTCGACGACCTGCCGCTGGAGGCCCTCGCGTACGTCCATGTCGCGGGCGGCGTCGAGCGGGACGGCGTCTGGCACGACAGCCACGCGCACCCCGTGCCGAAACCGGTCCTCGAGCTCCTGACCGACCTGGCGTCCCGGGTGTCCCCGCCGGGCGTCCTGCTGGAGCGGGACGAGGACTTCCCCGAGCCCGCGGAGCTGGAGCGGGAGCTGGCCGGCGTGCGCGCGGCGGTGGCGGCCGGCGGCGGCGCACCGCCGCCCGCCACCGCCACCGCGTCGGGTCCGGACGCCGCCCTGTCGGCGCCGGTCCAGCCGGTCCCTCCGGCCCAGCCGGCCCCACCGGTCACGCTGGTCACGCCGGCCCCACCGGCCCCACCGGTCACGCCGGTCACGCCGGTCACGCCGGTCACGCCGACCCCGTCGGGCACACCAGTCGCACCGGTCACGCCGCCCCCGCCGGATTCCCCGGACGCCCCCCGGCAGCGACTCGCCCTCGCGCAGACCGCGCTGCTGTCCGCGCTGGTCGCCGGGACCCCGGCGCCCGAGGGCTTCGACCGGGTGCGGCTGGGCGTGCAGGCCCGCGCCCTGGCCGCCAAGAGGGCCGCAGTGGTGGCGAAGGTGGCTCCCGAACTGCCGGACATCCTCGGTGGCGCCTACCGGCCCGCCTTCCTCGGCTACGCGCACGGCCGCCCGATGGCGGGCGGCTACCGGCGCGACGCCCTGGACTTCGCCGAGTGCCTGCTGCGGGACGGCCTGCCCCAGGACGCGAGGACGCGTCGGCGGCTGCGGGAGTGGTGGCTGGACCGCGCCGGTCCCCGCCCCCGCTCGCACCGGCCCGCAGCACGGCTGGCCCGCGCGACGCGACGGGTGCTGCTGCGCCGCTGAGAGGTCGCGGTACCGGGTCCGGGGCGGTCCGGGGAGCGCAGTAGTATGCCGACCCCCGCACCCGAAGCGCAGTGGCGTGCGGCGCAGCAGGAGGCATCATGCGACCGCGAACCCCGACCGACCGCCGAGGCGTCCTCGTCGGCACCGGGCTCATCATCGGCTGCCTGACGGCGACCCTCGTCGCGCTGATCTACCCCGTCTGGTCGTACACCGACCGCTCGGGCACGGGGGCCGACCCGCTCACCGCGCAGAGCGTGGACACCCCGTACGGGCCGCTGTCCGCGCTGGACCGGGAGTTCGTCACCGCTGTCCGGCTGGCCGGGCTCTGGGAGCTGCCCGCCGGCGAGCAGGCCGAGCACAAGGGCACCACGCAGGCCGTGCGCGCGGCGGGCCGGCGCCTGGTGGAGGGGCACACGGTCCTCGACGAGCGGGTCCGCGACGTCGCCTCCCGCCTCTCCCTGTCCCTGCCCAACACGCCCACCTCCGGGCAGAAGCGGTGGCTGCGGGAGTTCGACACCGCTCAGGGCCCGGACTACGACAGCAGGTTCGTGAACGTCCTGCGGCTGGCGCAGGGCGAGGAGTTCCCGCTGGTCGCCCAGGTCCGCGCCGGAACCCGCAACTCGCTGGTGCGGGGCCTCGCCGACGTCGCCGATGCCGGTGTGCTGGACCAGATCCAGGTCCTGGAGTCCACCGGGTACGTCGACTACGAGGCGCTGGCCGAGGATCTCGACTCCGCGGGCTCGTCGGCGCGCCCCTCCCCCGCGCCGCCCGCTCCGGCGACCGACCCGGCCCCGGCGATCCCGGTGATGCCCTCGGGAACGCCGCCCGACACACCGCCGGCAGCGACGTCCGCACCGGCCCCGTCCGCCTCCGCCGCGTCCTCGGCGACGGCGTCCGCGCCGTCCCCCACGCCCTCGTTCCCCCTGCCGCCGCCCGCGTCGAGCCCTCCGCCGTCCGGAACCTGAGGCCCGCCATCGAGGGCCGCGCGATCCGCATGGTGAACGAGGCATGGCGCGGGCCGGTGCCCCTGGCATAGAAACGCGGCATGCTCTGGCTCCTCTTCCTGCTGCCGGCCTGGGTCCTCGCCGGCACCGTATGCACCAGGCTGTGCCTTTCCGCGGCCCGCGCCACCGCCGTGGACACCGGCGGCGCGAACACCTCCGCCGCGGACACCGGCACCGCGGGCCGGGACCGCACGCTGACGCTCTACGAGGCGGCGTTCCTGGCCGGCGGCCCGACCCGCGTCGCCGATCTGACGCTGGTGTCGATGGCCCGCCAGGGGCGGCTGCTGCTGGCGCACACCGGCTGGGCGACCGTGGTGGACCCGCATGCCCGGGACGACATGGAGCTCTCGGTCCTCGGGGCGATAGGCCCGCAGGGCCAGTCCCGCATCGCCCCGGTGCGGTCGGCGGCGGCAGCCGCCGACGCCGTGGGCCACCTCGCCGACCGGCTGGTCCGGGCCGGGCTGGCCGCGCCGGACGGGGACCGGGCCTCGGTCGCGGCCTGTGTCCGCCAGGCGCGGGCCGCCGCGGTGGCCGTGGCGGTGACGGCGGCGGCGGCTCTGCTCGGCCCGGCGCCCACGGACGTACCGCGCACGCTGGTGGCCCTGTGGTTCGCGCTGCCGCTCGTCCTCACCCTCGGCTGCCTGGCCATGGCCCGGGCCGAGGTGCACCCGTACCCGCACTGGGCGTCCCCGGCCGGGCAGCGGCTGCTGGGCGCGCTCGCTCGGCAGTCCGACAGGGGCGACGAACGGGACATGCTGGCCGCGGTGGCCGTACGCGGGATACGCGCCATCGGCGAGCCGGAGCTGCGGGCCGCCTTCGCCCACCGGGAGCACACCCCCTGACCGATCGGGCCGCTCCCGCCGGCCCCGGAGTACCGGGCTGCTCTCCGGCGGCCTGCACCCGGACGCTCGGGCTCGGTGGCGCGCCGGGGTCACCCGCGGCGACACCGCCCGACGGTGCTTGCCTTCCCCCGCATACGCCCGAAACATCCCTTTTGTTGCTTTCGCGTACGGAAGGGAACCGCCCATGCGAGCTGCCGCCGTCCTCTCCTCGGCCGCCGCCGGGTCGCTGCTGCTGACCGCCCTGGCCGTCGTCCCCGGCGCGGCCGCCGTCCCCGCCGGCGGCGCGCAGGGCGGCGGGACGGCGGCCACCGCCGCGGCGCGGAGGGGCGGCACCACGGCCGCAGCCGCGGCCGAGACGCGCGGCACCGCGGTGGCCGCCGCGCGGGCCGCGGCCGCCGGTGTCGACTTCGGCGGCTGCTTCGGCGCCCAGGACATGCCCGGCAGCATGCAGTGCGGCACGGTGCGGGTTCCGCTCGACTACGCGCACCCGGACGGACGCCAGATCGACCTCGCCGTGAGCCGGGTGCGGGCCACCCACCGCGACCCGCGGGGCGGCCGGTCCGTGCCGGGGCAGGGCGCGCTGGTGTTCAACCCGGGCGGTCCGGGCGCCGACGGGATCTACTTCCCGCTCGTCGGACTGCTCCCGGAGTGGAAGCGCCTCGCGGCCGCCTACGACCTCGTCGGCTACTCCCCGCGGGGCGTCGGGCGTTCCGCACCGCTGTCCTGCCAGGACCCCCGGGACTTCCTCCGCGGGCCCTCGCCGGCGCCCACGCACCCCTCACCGGCGTACAAGCGGAAGCGGATCGCACGGGCGAAGGCGTACGCGCGGGGCTGCGCCGAGCGGGCCGGGGACACGCTGCGCCACTACGACTCCGTCAACAACGCCCGCGACCTGGACGTGCTGCGCGCCGCGCTGGGCGAGCACCGGCTGACCTTCATGGGCGCCTCCTACGGCACCTACTTCGGTGCGCTGTACGCGACGCTGTTCCCCTCGCACGTGCGGCGCATGGTGTTCGACGCCCCGGTCGACCCGGGCCCTGCCCGGATCGGATACCGCAACAGCCTCGCCCGTTCGGCCGCCTTCGAGGGCCGCTGGGCGGACCTGCGGGAGTGGATCGCCCGGCACGACGACGTGTACGGGCTCGGCACCACCGCCGAGGAGGTGCTGCGCAGCTACCGGCGGGCGCGGCAGCGGCTCGCGGCCGACCCTGCGGGCGGGACCGTCGGCCCGGGCGAGTTGCAGGGGATGCTGCTGCAGGCCGGCTACTACGACGACTACTGGCCGCAGCGGGCGCGGGCGCTGTCGGCGTATCTGCGGGGCGATCCGGAGCCCCTGATCGAGCTGGCCTCGCCGGTGCGGGAGGCTGCGGCCGAGGCGGAGAACGCCAAGGCCGTCCGCACCGCCGTCGAGTGCAACGACGCCCCCTGGCCGAGGGACTTCCGGGTCTGGGACCGCGACAACACCCGGCTCGCCCGGGTGGCACCGTTCGAGACCTGGGACAGCGTGTGGGCGCACCTGCCCTGCGCCTACTGGCCGGCGCCCAGGCGGCGGCCGCTGGACGTGCGGACCGGGCCGGGCGAACTGCCGCCCGTGCTCGTCCTGGCCGCGGAACGGGACGCGGCCTCGCCCTACCGGGGCGCGCTCGCCCTGCACCGGAGGCTGTCCGGTTCGGTGCTGGTGACCGAGCGGGGCTCCGGCACGCACGGCGTCGCGGGCGGGCCGAACGGCTGCGTCAACGGCTACCTGGACGCCTACCTGCTGGACGGGCGGCTTCCGGAGCGGCGCGCCGACTGCGCACCGCATCCGGAGCCCGAACCCGAGCCGGAGGCGGAGCCGGGACCCCGGGCCGCCCCCCGCGGGAACTGATCAGGCGCGGGAACCGATCAGGCGAGGCCCGCGACCAGCTCCGCCAGGTCCTTGCGGCGGCCGGTGTAGAACGGGACCTCCTCGCGGACGTGCATCCGGGCCTCCGAACCCCGCAGGTGGCGCATGAGGTCGACGATGCGGTACAGCTCGTCGGCCTCGAAGGCGAGGATCCACTCGTAGTCGCCGAGGGAGAACGAGGCGACCGTGTTGGCACGCACGTCCGGGTAGCCGCGGGCCATCTTGCCGTGGTCCGCGAGCATGCGGCGGCGGTCCTCGTCCGGCAGCAGGTACCAGTCGTAGGAGCGCACGAACGGGTAGACGCTCACGTAGTTGCGGGGCGTCTCGTCGGCGAGGAAGGCCGGGATGTGCGCGCGGTTGAACTCGGCGGGGCGGTGCAGCGCCATGTTCGACCAGACCGGTTCCAGCGCGCGGCCGAGCCGGGTGCGGCGGAAGAGGTTGTACGCCTCCTGGAGCTGGTCGCTGGTCTCCGCGTGCCACCAGATCATGACGTCGGCGTCGGCGCGCAGTCCGGACACGTCGTAGGTGCCGCGGACCGTCACGTCCTTCGCGGCGAGCTGGTCGAACAGCTCCTGGACCTCCTCCGCGTAGCCGGCGCGGTCCTCGGGCAGCACGTCCTTCAGCCGGAAGACCGACCAGAGCGTGTAGCGGATGACCTCGTTGAGGTCCTTGGCCAGCTTGCCCTTGTTCGGGATCCGTCCGGGCGCGGTGGTGGGGGCGTCGTCACTCATGGGTCTCATTCTCCCGCTCCGCCGTGCAGGCTCTGCACCGGGTGGGCGGTCAGCTCGCGCGCGGCGCGGTCGTCGCCGCCGAGCCGGTCCGCGGCGGCGTGGGCGCCGGCGATGCACGCCGGGATGCCGACCCCGTCGTACGGGGCGCCGCACAGGGCCAGGCCGGGCAGCCGGTCGACGTGTGCGCGGATGCGGGCCACGCGGGCGTGGTGCCCGACCGGGTACTGCGGGAGGCCGTCGGTCCAGCGGGTGACCCGGGTCGCGATCGGGGCGGCGGACAGTCCGGTCGCCTCCCGCAGGTCGTGCCGGGAGACCGCGACGAGGGCGTCGTCGTCGCGCTGCAGGACCTCCGTCTCGCCGTGCCGTCCGACGGAGGTGCGCAGGACGACGACGCCCGGGTCCTGGTCGGCGATCCAGCCCCACTTCTGCGAGGCGAAGGTGGACGCCTTGATCGTGCGTCCGTCGACGGGCGGCACCAGGAAGCCGCTGCCCCCGGGCAGGTCGGCCTCGGCACGGCGGTAGGCGAGGGTGATCAGCGCCATGGAGGCGTACTCGACGGCGCGCAGTTCGGCGGCGGCCCCGGGGGACTCCGGGGCGAGCAGCCGGGCGGCGGCCGGTGCGGGTACGGCGACGACGACGGAGTCGGCGTGCAGCACCCGGTCCCCCGCGGTGACCCGCCAGCCCGCGGGTGCGGCGCGCCGCAGGCCGGTGACGGGGGTGCCGGTGAGGATCTCGCCGCCCCCCGCGCGGACCGCCTC
Source organism: Streptomyces sp. MS06 (assembly GCF_047200655.1). Lineage (NCBI taxonomy): Bacteria > Bacillati > Actinomycetota > Actinomycetes > Kitasatosporales > Streptomycetaceae > Streptomyces > Streptomyces sp. MS06. The sequence goes on along the minus strand of NZ_JBJZOJ010000028.1, from coordinate 43,444 downwards.
GGCCACCGCGAGCGGCAGCCGGCCCACTCCGCCCTCCAGGCCGAGGAAGACGGGGCCGGTCTGCCGGCGGGCGGCCGCCTCGGCCTGGATCTCGCGGACCGCGGCGGTCAGCGAGGTGCTGGTCTGCGCCGCCCGGAAGAGCTGGGGGACGGTGGAGCGCAGGGAGAGGCGGTAGGCGTCGCCCGCGTAGACCCCGCCGAGGAGCGGTTCGACCAGCCGGTCGACGACCTCGCGGCCCAGCCGGGCGGCCACGTACTCGCCCACCGCGACGTCGTCGCCGACCTCGGTGCGGGGCAGCTCGGCGTCCTTCTCGATGCGGGCCAGGCCCTCGTCGGTGAGCAGGCCGGCAAGGGCGGCGGCGGTGCCGGGCACGCCCATGACGTGGCCCTTCGGCATGGGCCGCAGCGCTCCACGGGTCCAGATCGAGGCCGTGGCGGTGGCGGGCGGCCGCAGGTGCTCGCCGAGGCCCGCGGCGCGGGCGAGGGCGACCGCCTCGGGGCGCCGGGCCAGCATGGACTCGGCACCCAGATCGACCCGCACGCCCGCGATCTCACCGGGCATCAGTTTGCCGCCGACCCGTTCGGAGGCCTCGACGACGGTCACCCTGGCGCCCCGCTCCAGCAGCCGGTGCGCGGCGGCCAGCCCGGCGATCCCGGCCCCGATGACGACGACATGGCCCCCGGCCGCACGACCCGCCCGGTCCGCGCCCGCACTCGCTCCGTTCATGCCCCCACCCTCTCAGACCCGGCCCGCAGCGGAGCCGGGGGCCCGCGGAGCGCCGAGTCCGGACCGTGACCGGTTCGGGACCGGGTCGGGACCGGCTCCGGCAAACGTCCCGGCCGGTACCGGCGTCGAAGGAGCGTCAGGCGTCACCGAACCAGGGGGTATCCCGATGCGCGCACCGTGTTCCGTACGAGGACCCGGCCGGCTGTTCGCCGGTCTCCTGCTGTCCGCCCTGCTGCTCACCGGGTGCGGCGGCGCGGACGACTCGTCGGCGTCCGCGCCCGAGAGGGCCGCGGCCGCCTCGGACGGGGCCCGGGCCGCGCAGCAGGACGCGGCCGGCGGCGGAGACCCGGGCAGCGGGCGCGCGGCGGCCGGGACGGCTGCTCCCGCGGCCCTGGCCACCGACCGGATCATCCGCACCGCGTCGCTGACCGTGCGGGTCCACGACGTGGCGAAGGCCCTGGACGGGGCGCGCGCCACCGTCGAGAACGCGGGCGGCTACGTCAGCGAGGAGAACACCACCCGCGACCGGAACGGCCGGGAGCGCACCCGCGTCGTGCTGCGCGTGCCCGTGGAACGCTACGACGCGGTGCTCGCCGACCTGCAGGGCGCGGGCAAGCTCCTGGAGCGCACCTCCGAGGCGCAGGACGTCACCGACCAGGTCGTCGACGTCGACAGCCGGGTGAAGTCCGCGCGGGCCAGCGTGGCCCGGGTGCGCGCGCTGATGGACCGGGCGACCCGGCTCGCCGACGTGGTCCAACTGGAGGGCGAGTTGAGCAGCCGCGAAGCCGATCTGGAGTCCCTGCTCGCCCGGCAGGCGTCGCTGAAGGACCGCACCGGCCTGGCCACCGTCACGCTGTCGCTGTCCGGGGAACCGGCCGAGGAGGACGCCGAGGACGGCGATGGCGGCCCCGGCTTCCTGGACGCGCTGGCGGGCGGCTGGCACGCGTTCCTGGCGGTGCTGCGCTGGCTCGCGGTGGCGCTCGGCGCGGCGCTGCCGTTCGCGGCCGCGGCGGCGCTGCTGGGGCTGGTGTGGCTGCGGTTGCTGCGGCCCCGACTGCCGCGCCGGGCCCGGCGCGCGGCGGATCCCGCGCCCGGCACTCCGTTCGGGCCCCCGTCCGGCGCAGCTTTCGGGCCGGCGCCGGTGGTGCAGAGCGGTGCACCGACCTCGGCGGGTCCGGCGCCGCACGGCCCGGCGGCCCCGGAGCCGGAGACCCGCACGGGGCACCCGGAAGACCCGGGTCGGGAGGACCCGGACCCGGAAAGCCCGGACCGGGAGGGCGCAGAGGGCCCCGAGCCCGGCGGGCAGGACACCGGCGACCGATGATCCGGCGGGCGGGGGTCCGGTGAGCGGGGTCCGGTGAGCGGGGGCCCGGTGAGCGGGGGCCCGGTGAGCGGGGGTCCGGTGGGGCCGACCCCCGCTGAATCGCCGCCTGCTGAGCCGACCGCCGCCGAAGCCACCCCCACCGGAGCCACCCGCGTCGACCGTGGCCCGCGATCGGCCCGGCGACCGGCCCGGTGACACGGACCGGAGCGACCGGACGGGACCGGAGCGCGCGCCGCACGTAGCGTGTGCGCATGGACTCGGGTGCTGGACGGGGTGGCAGGGAACGGCTGGTCGTGATCGGCGGGGACGCCGCGGGGATGTCCGCGGCCTCGCAGGCGCGGCGGATGCGGGACGCGGACGCGCTGGAGATCGTGGCCTTCGAACGCGGCCACTTCACCTCCTATTCGGCGTGCGGCATCCCGTACTGGGTCGGCGGCGACGTGACCGACCGGGACCGGCTGATCGCCCGGACTCCCGAGGAGCACCGGGCGCGCGGTATCGACCTGCGCATCCGCACCGAGGTCACGGAGATCGACGTCGCCGGGCGGCGGGTGCGGGCGCGGGACGTCGACTCCGGGGCCGCGTCCTGGACGCCGTACGACAAGCTCGTCGTCGCCACGGGCGCCCGGCCGATCCGCCCGGAGATGCCCGGGGCGGACGCCCCCGGCGTGCACGGAGTGCAGACCCTGGACGACGGCCAGGCCCTGCTGGACACCCTGGCGCGCACGGGCGGTGGCGCCGACGGCGGGCGGCGGGGCGGCGGCCCGTCCGGGCGGGCCGTGGTCGTCGGCGCGGGCTACATCGGCGTGGAGATGGCGGAGGCCCTGATCAACCGGGGTTACGCGGTGACGGTCGTCAACCGCGGCCGGGAGCCCATGGCGACGCTCGATCCGGACATGGGCCGGCTGGTGCACCGGGCCATGGAGGGGCTGGGGATCACCATGGTGAACGACGCGGAGGTCACCGGGATCCGCACCGGGGACGACGGCCGGGTCCGCGCGGTGGCCACCGCGGACGCGGAGTTCCCGGCGGACGTGGTGGTCCTCGGCATCGGGGTCCGGCCCGAGACGGAACTCGCCCGGGCCGCCGGTCTGCCGCTGGGCGCGCACGGCGGCCTGCTGACCGACCTGTCCATGCGGGTGCGCGGGCACGCGGACATCTGGGCCGGCGGCGACTGCGTGGAGGTGCTCGACCTGGTCTCCGGGCAGGAGCGGCACATCGCCCTCGGTACGCACGCCAACAAGCACGGCCAGGTGATCGGAACCAACGCGGGCGGCGGCTACGCCACCTTCCCCGGTGTGGTCGGCACGGCCGTCAGCAAGGTGTGCGACCTGGAGATCGCCCGTACCGGTCTGCGGGAGAAGGACGCCCGCAGGGCCGGACTGCAGTTCGAGACGGTGACGGTGGAGTCCACCAGCCGGGCCGGCTACTACCCCGGCGCCTCCCCGATGACGGTCAAGATGCTCGCCGAACGGCGCACCGGGCGGCTGCTGGGCGTGCAGATCGTGGGCCGCGAGGGCGCCGCCAAACGGGTGGACGTCGCGGCGGTCGCCCTCACGGCCGGTATGACGGTGGAACGGATGACGTCCCTGGACCTCGGTTACGCCCCGCCGTTCTCCCCGGTGTGGGACCCGGTGCTGGTGGCGGCCCGCAAGGCGGTGGCCGCGGTCCGGTCCGTCACGCCGTCCCGTTGACCCTCGGCGGCAGCGACGCGACCGAACCGCCGGCCGCGGCGGCCGCGGGCTGCTCCGCACCCGCCTGCTTGGCGTGCGCGGCGGCCGCCGCGGCGCGCACCGAACGCAACCGGTGGCTGACCGCCTCGTCCAGCGTCACCGGCCGCTGCGTCTGCGCGGCGAGCCGCGCGGCGTCCTGGCCGAGCCGCGCGACATCCTCCCAGGGAAGCCGCACCACCAGGGAGATCTCCGCCTCGCCGTCGGGCAGGGCGTGCATCGGAGGGGTCACCCGGTCGTTCATCGCCTGCTCCTCGCGTCACGTCGTCCCCGCGGCGCGCCTTCCCCGCGCCGCGGGCGGTCCGGGGGGTGCCCCCCTGGGAGGACATACGCAGCGGCCGTCACCCGTGTTCACCGATTCGCCCGCCGGATCGCGGGCAGTACTCTCCTGTGGTCATCCCCGTCCATGACGTGAACCCGGTGCGCGGTACGCCCTGGGTGACGTACGCGCTCATCGCCGTGAACGTCTACGTGTTCCTGTCCACGCCCGGTATGGCCGGCAACGTGGCGGGCGACGGCGACCTCGCGCAGCTGTGCCACCTGCAGGCGTTCCTGGACCACTACGCGGCGGTGCCGCAGGAGCTGATCCACCATCGGATGCCCCGGCTGGTGCCCACCGGGGACGTGGGGCTGGGCCCGAACGGGGCGGGCTGCCTGGTGGCTCCGCCGGACTACGACAAGTCGCCGCCGCTGAGCGTGCTCACCGCGATGTTCCTGCACGGCAGTTGGCTGCACCTGCTGGGCAACATGCTGTTCCTGCTGATCTTCGGCAACAACGTCGAGGACCGTATGGGGCACGTCCGCTTCGCGGTGTTCTACGGCGTGTGCGGCTACGCGGCGGGGTACGGTTTCGCCCTCTTCAACGCCGGTTCGAGCGAACCGCTGATCGGCGCGTCCGGCGCCATCGCGGGGGTGCTCGGCGCCTACCTGGTGCTGTACCCGCGGGCGCGGGTGTGGGTGCTGGTCCCGTTCCTGGTCTTCCTGCCGCTCCGGCTGCCCGCGTGGCTGGTGCTGGGCTTCTGGTTCGGGCTGCAGGCGGTGTACTCCTCCGGTGAGGGCGTCACCGACGCGGGCACCGTCGCCTACACGGCCCATGTCGTCGGTTTCCTGGCCGGCATGCTGATCGCCTGGCCGCTGCGCCCCGGCACGCCTCCGCCCCCGGAACCGCGCGGGCTGCTGTTCGGCAGGCGGGCACGGCCGAGCTGGTGAGCCGGGCGTCCCGCGCCGCCGCGCGGGCCGGCGTGGTGCGGGCCCGCGGGGCGGTCGGGCGGCCGGTCAGCGGGCGGTGTGCGTGTGGACGTACTCCACGACCCGGGTGAGCGCGTCCGGGTCGGTGGCCGGCATGACGCCGTGGCCTAGGTTGAAGACGTGGCCCTCCAGTCCGGCGGCCGCGTCCAGCACCTCGCGGGTCTTCGCCTCGACGGCCTCCCGGGTGGAGAACAGCACCGTCGGGTCGAGGTTGCCCTGCAGCGCCTTGCCCGGCCCGACGCGGCGGGCGGCCTCGTCGAGCGGGACGCGCCAGTCGACGCCGACCACGTCCGCGCCGGCCTCGCCCATGAGGCGGAGCAACTCGCCGGTGCCGACGCCGAAGTGGATGCGCGGGACGCCGTACGGGGCGACGGCCTCGAAGACCTTGCGCGAGGCAGGCAGCACCGAGTGCCGGTAGTCCGCCGGGGAGAGCGCACCGGCCCAGGAGTCGAAGAGCTGGACGGCGGAGGCGCCGGCCTCGATCTGCACCCGCAGGAACGCGGCCGTGATGCCGGCGAGGCGGTCGAGCAGGTCGGCCCAGAGTTCCGGGTCGCCGTACATCATCGCCTTGGCGTTCTCGTAGGTGCGGGACGGGCCGCCCTCGACGAGATAGCTCGCGAGGGTGAAGGGGGCGCCCGCGAAACCGATCAGCGGGGTCGGGCCCAGCTCGCGGGTGAGCTGGCCGATCGCCTCGGTGACGTAGGAGACGTCCTCGGGGGTGAGGTCGCGCAGCCGGGCCAGGTCCGCGCGGGAGCGGACGGGGCTGTCGACGACCGGGCCGACACCGGGCTTGATGTCGAGGTCGACGCCGATCGCCTTGAGCGGGACGACGATGTCGCTGAAGTAGATCGCCGCGTCCACGCCGTGCCGGCGCACCGGCTGGAGCGTGATCTCGGTGACCAGGTCGGGCCGCATGCAGGACTCGAGCATGCCGATGCCCTCGCGGACCTTGCGGTACTCCGGCAGGGAGCGCCCGGCCTGCCGCATGAACCACACGGGCGTGTGCGGGACCGGTTCCCGCCTGCACGCCTTCAGGAAGGTGCTGTCGTACGTCGCTGTCGGCTGCATGCCCGTGGGGCTGGGGTTGGCACTCACGCGGCAAGTCTCGCACGGCGCCGGCACCGGGCCGGCCGGGGCGGGCCGCAACCGGCCGGGCCGGTGGGCAGGCCGCAACCGGCCGGGCCGACGGGGGGTGTCTTGTCCTGCGCGGAAGCCCGCTTCCCCTTAACCTTCCCCGCATGGCTGCGGCTCAGGGACGACTGTCGGACGACGCTGGCGGAACGGACGAGGGGAAGGACAAGGGGGAGGAACCGGGTGGCGGGCAGGCACCGCCGCCCTTCCGGGCCGCGGTGGACGCACTGCGCACCGCGCGCCTGCGCCCGCAGATCGAGATCGAGCCGACCCGGCCCCCGCAGCGGCTCGCGCCCTTCGCGTACGCGCTGGAGGCCACGGTCGTGGACGGCGACCAGGATCTCGCGGACGGCCGCCTGGTGCTGCTGCACGATCCGGCCGGGCACGAGGCCTGGCAGGGCGCCTTCCGGCTGGTGACGCTGGTGCGTGCGGAGCTGGAGCCGGAGATGGCGGCCGATCCGCTGCTGCCGGAGGTGTGCTGGTCCTGGCTGACCGGGTCGCTCCAGTCGCGCGGGCTGGCGTGCGGTGAGCCCAGCGGCACCGTGACCCGGGCCGGCTCGCACTACTTCGGGGGGCTGTCGGCTCGGCCGCCGGCCTCCCAGATCGAGATCCGCGCCTCCTGGACACCGCGCGAGGGCGTGAACGGGGTACCGGACGCGGCGGGCCACCTGGCCGCGTGGAGCGATCTGCTGGCGCAGGTGGCGGGCCTGCCGCCGGCCGGCCCCGGCGACGCCTCGGTGGTCACGCTGCCGCAGCGGCGCGGCCCGCAGTCCCATTGACCGTCTCTTTGTCGATACGGCCACTTTCAGTCACACTCGCGCCCTCGAACGAACCGAATCGCTCACCGAACGATCGACAGCGTGTCCGAATTGCACGGATTGTTACTCACTAAATCGTGATCTTTTTCTAAAGGGCGGGGGGTTCGGTGCCGAAGACGACTGTGACCCAGCAAGACGTCCCCGCCCCCCAGGAGGCCTGGTGTCCGTTCTCCTCGAGCAGCCCGCAAGCCTGGTCGCCTACCGTCCGAACAAGCCCACCGCGATGGTCGTCGTGGCCGACCCCCGCGTCCGCTCCACCGTCACCCGACACCTGTGGGCGCTCGGCGTGCGCGACGTGATCGAGGCCTCGTCCATCGCCGAGGCGCGTCCCCGCATCGGCAACCCCCGCGACATCTGCGTCGCCGACGTCCACCTGCCGGACGGCTCCGGCCTCACCATCCTGTCGGAGACCCGCGCCGCGGGCTGGCCCAACGGACTCGCCCTGTCCGCCGCCGACGACATCGGCGCCGTGCGCAACGCCTTGGCCGGCGGAGTCAAGGGCTACGTCGTCACCGGCACCCGGACCAACGTCGGACTCCCGTCCCGTCCCGGCGCCGTCCCGCTCGGCGCCGCCGGCCGTCTGCACCGCCGCCCCCCGGGCGCCCCGAGCCACCCGGGCGGCTACCGCGAGCTCTCCGGCCGCGAGGTGGAGGTGCTGCGGCTGGTGGCGGAGGGCCAGTCGAACAAGGCGATCGGCGTGTCCATGGGCCTGTCCGCGCTCACCGTCAAGAGCCACCTGGCCCGTATCGCCCGCAAGCTCGGCACGGGCGACCGCGCCGGGATGGTCGCGGTGGCCCTGCGCACCGGCATCATCCACTGAGCGGGCACCCCGCTCGGTGCGTCGACGCGAACGGGATCCGGTCCCGCCGCGCCGCGCCCGGCACCGGTGAACCGTTCCCTCCCCCGAGCTGACCGGTTCACCACCCTGCGGCGTCCATCGGCGGAACGTTCCGTCGACGGGCGCCGCCCACACATGGATACCCTTGACATGTGACCGACGCCCAGAAGACCGCAGCAGACACATCACTGCGAACCACCGGAGGCGCCCCTCCGGACGACGGCGGATCTACTGCTGAGGGGGCGCCGACTCCCCTCCTGGAGCCGCGTGAGGGCATTCCGCCCGTCATCGCGGACGAGACCGCGCTGGCCGCGGTCGTCGCCGCCTTCGCCGAAGGCTCGGGCCCCGTGGCCGTCGACGCCGAGCGTGCCTCCGGCTACCGCTACGGCCAGCGCGCCTACCTGGTGCAGCTGCGCCGCGAAGGCGCGGGTACCGCACTGATCGACCCGGTCGCCTGCCCCGACCTGTCCGCACTGGGCGACGCACTGGCGGACGCCGAGTGGGTCCTGCACGCGGCCACCCAGGACCTGCCCTGCCTGCGCGGGATAGGCATGGTGCCGACGCGGCTGTTCGACACCGAGCTGGCGGGGCGGCTGGCCGGTTTCCCGCGGGTCGGCCTCGGCGCCATGGTGGAGAACGTCCTCGGCTACGTCCTGGAGAAGGGCCACTCCGCGGTGGACTGGTCCACCAGGCCGCTGCCCGAGCCCTGGCTGCGCTACGCCGCCCTGGACGTGGAACTCCTGGTCGACCTGCGCGACGCCTTGGAGAAGGAGCTGGACCGGCAGGGCAAGCTGGACTGGGCCCGGCAGGAGTTCGACGCGATCGCCTCGGCGCCGCCGCCCGAGCCCCGCAAGGACCCCTGGCGCCGGACGTCCGGCATGCACAAGGTGCGGCGCCGGCGGCAGCTCGGCGTCGTGCGGGAACTCTGGCAGACCCGGGACCGGATCGCGCAGCGGCGGGACGTCTCCCCGGGGAAGGTGCTGACCGACGCCGCCATCGTCGAGGCGGCCCTGGGCCTGCCGGCGAACGTGCACGCGCTGGCCGCGCTGCACGGGTTCGGGCACCGGATGGGACGGCGGCAGCTGGAGCAGTGGCAGTCGGCCGTCGACCGGGCGAAGGCGCTTCCGGAGGCGGAGCTGCCGCAGCAGGGGCAGCCGGTGACCGGCCCGCCGCCGCCGCGGGCGTGGGCCGACAAGGACCCGGTCGCCGCGCAGCGGCTGTCCGCCGCGCGGAGCGCGGTCTCGGAGCTGGCGGAGCGGCTGAACATGCCGCAGGAGAACCTGATCACGCCGGACACGGTGCGCAGGGTGTGCTGGGAACCGCCGTCGGCGGTGGACGCGGACTCGGTGAGCGCCGCGCTGTCCCGGCACGGGGCGCGGGCCTGGCAGGTGGAACTGGTGGCGCCGCTGCTGGCCGCCGCACTGGTACCCCGGGACGCCTGACCGCGGGCCCGCCACGCCCCGGGCCCGCGGACTCGAGCCCGCCGCGACCCGGGCCCTCCGTCCGGGCGCTCCACCCGGGCCGCCCGGGCACTCCACGGGCCCGCAGCCGCGGCCGGCCGGGGCTTCCGGGCCGCTGTCCTCCGGGCCGCGGCCGGCCCGGGGCGGAGGGCCGCCCGGGAGGCGGTGGGGGGCCGCCGCCCGTGTGACGTTCACCGCTTGGGCCGGGGGGACTGGGCAGCCACATTACCCGCGAGTAGCATGGGGACTGAGCGCACGCTCAGCGTGCCGCGGCAGTGCCATCCCGCACCCTGGAGGAGAGCCATCGTGCCTCGTACCGTCAGGGACGTCGTCTTCGTCGACGGCGTCCGCACCCCGTTCGGCAAGGCGGGCCCGAAGGGCGTCTACCACGAGACCCGCGCCGACGACCTCGTCGTCAAGGCAATCCGGGAGCTGCTGCGCCGCAACCCCGGGCTCGACCCGAAGAAGGTCGACGAGGTCGCCGTCGCCGCCACCACCCAGATCGGCGACCAGGGCCTGACCATCGGGCGCACCGCCGGCATCCTCGCCGGGCTGCCCACCTCCGTGCCCGGTTACTCCATCGACCGCATGTGCGCGGGTGCGCTGACCGCGGTGACCAGCGTCTCCGGCTCCATCGCCTTCGGCGCCTACGACGTCGCCATCGCGGGCGGCGTCGAGCACATGGGCCGCCACCCGATGGGCGAGGGCGTCGACCCCAACCCGCGGTTCGTGTCCGAGAAGCTCGTCGACGAGTCCGCGATGTTCATGGGCATGACCGCGGAGAACCTGCACGACCGCTTCCCGCACCTGACCAAGCTGCGCGCCGACGAGTACGCGGTGCGCTCCCAGGAGCGGGCCGCCAAGGCGTACGCCAACGGCCGGATCCAGCAGGACCTGGTGCCGGTGTCGGTGCGCCGCACCAACTCCGAGGCCGGTGAGACCGGCTGGGGCCTGGTCACCGCCGACGAGCCGATGCGCCCGGGCACCACCCTGGAGAACCTCCAGGGCCTGAAGACCCCGTTCCGCGTGCACGGCCGGGTCACCGCGGGCAACGCGGCCGGCCTGAACGACGGCGCCACCGCCTCGGTGGTCGCCTCCGAGGACTTCGCCCGCGAGCACGGCCTGCCGGTCCGGATGCGCCTGGTCTCCTACGCCTTCGCCGGTGTGGAGCCGGAGGTCATGGGCTACGGCCCGATCCCGGCCACGGAGAAGGCCCTCGCCAAGGCGGGCCTGTCGATCTCCGACATCGGTCTGTTCGAGATCAACGAGGCCTTCGCCGTCCAGGTCCTGGCCCTCCTGGACCACTACGGCATCGCCGACGACGACGAGCGCGTCAACCAGTACGGCGGCGCCATCGCGTTCGGCCACCCGCTGGCCTCCTCCGGCGTCCGCCTGATGACGCAGCTGGCCCGCCAGTTCGAGGAGCAGCCGCACGTCCGCTACGGCCTGACCACCATGTGCGTCGGCTTCGGCATGGGCGCGACGGTCATCTGGGAGAACCCGCACTTCGACGGAGGCGACAAGTGAGCACCACCGCTGAACTCCTGAAGGGCGCCGCCGAGCTCTTCCCGGACGAGGTCGTCACCCAGGCGCACGTACGCCACTTCGACCTGCCGCTGGGCGCCGGGCGCTTCGCCCTCATCACCCTGGACAACGGCCTGGACCACACCAAGCCGACCACCTTCGGCCCGCAGTCGCTGGCGAACCTCGCCGGCGCCCTCGACCAGGTCGAGAAGGAGGCCGCGGACGGCGACATCGTCGGCGTCGGCATCACCGGCAAGCCGTTCATCTTCGCCGTCGGCGCCGACCTCAAGGGCGTCGAGCTGCTGAAGCGGTGGGACGACGCCTACGCCATCGGCAAGGGCGGCCACGACGTCTTCAAGCGCCTCGCGGACCTCGCCGTCCCGACGTTCGCCTACTACAACGGCGCGGCCATGGGCGGCGGCGTCGAGGTCGGCCTGCACTGCCGCTACCGCACGGTGTCGAAGGCGCTGCCCGCGTTCTCGCTGCCCGAGGTGTTCCTCGGTCTGGTGCCCGGCTGGGGCGGCTGCACGCTGCTGCCGAACCTCATCGGCGCCGACAAGGCCGTCTCGGTGATCATCGAGAACAGCCTCAACCAGAACAGGCAGCTCAAGGGCAAGCAGGTCTACGAGCTCGGCATCGCCGACGCGCTCTTCGAGGGTGCCGACTTCCTCGAGCAGTCGCTGCTGTGGACCGCTCAGGTCCTCGTCGGCGAGGTCACGGTGGAGCGCCCGGCGATCGACCGCGGCGAGGCCTGGGACCAGGCCGTCGAGCGCGGCCGCTTCATCGCCGACTCCAAGGTGCACGGCGCGGCCCCGGCCGCCTACCGCGCCCTGGACATCATCGCCGCCGCGAAGAACGGCGACCTGCAGCAGGGCTACGACGCCGAGGACAAGGCGCTCGCCGACCTGATCATGGGCAGTGAACTGCGTTCCGGCATCTACGCCTTCAACCTGGTGCAGAAGCGCGGCAAGCGCCCCGCGGGCGCGCCGGACAAGAGCCTCGCGCGCCCGGTCACCAAGGTCGGTGTGGTCGGCGCCGGCCTGATGGCCAGCCAGCTCGCCCTGCTGTTCCTGCGCCGCCTCGAAGTGCCCGTCGTGCTGACGGACATCGACCAGGAGCGCATCGACAAGGGCGTCGGCTACGTCCACGCCGAGATCGACAAGCTGCTCGCCAAGGGCCGCGTGAACCAGGACAAGGCCAACCGCCTCAAGGCACTGGTCTCCGGCGTCCTGGACAAGGCGGAGGGCTTCGCCGACGCGGACTTCGTCATCGAGGCCGTGTTCGAGGAGATCGGCGTCAAGCAGCAGGTGTTCGCCGAGGTCGAGGCGGTCGCCCCGGCCCACGCGATCCTGGCGACGAACACCTCCTCGCTGTCCGTCACGGAGATGGCCTCGAAGCTGAAGCACCCCGAGCGGGTCGTCGGCTTCCACTTCTTCAACCCGGTCGCGGTCCTCCCGCTGCTGGAGATCGTGCGCGGGGAGCGGACGGACGACGCCTCGCTCGCCACCGCCTTCGCGGTGGCCAAGAAGCTGAAGAAGACGGCGGTGCTGGTCAAGGACGCCCCGGCGTTCGTGGTGAACCGCATCCTGACCCGCTTCATGGGCGAGATCCAGAACGTCATCGACGAGGGCACCCCCGTCGAGGTGGCGGAGAAGGCGGTGGAGCCGCTGGGCCTGCCGATGTCGCCGCTGGTGCTGCTGGAGCTGGTCGGCCCGGCCATCGGCCTGCACGTCTCCGAGACGCTGAACCGGGCCTTCCCGGACCGCTTCAAGGTCTCCCCCAACCTCAGGGCGGTCGTCGAGGCGGGCAAGCGCGGCTTCTACGTCTACGACAGCGGCAAGCCCGAGCTGGACCCGGAGGTCGCCGCGCTCCTGAAGCAGGGCGACACCGTCCTGACCGAGGAGCAGGTGCGCGACCGCGTCCTGGACGCGGTGGCCCGGGAGATCGGCCTGATGCTCGACGAGGGCGTCGTCGCCGAGGCGCAGGACATCGACCTGTGCCTGATCACGGGCGCCGGCTGGCCCTTCCACCTGGGCGGCATCACGCCGTACCTGGACCGGGAGGGCGTTTCGGAGCGGGTGAACGGCAAGCGGTTCCTGGAGCAGGGCGTGGCGAGCGTCCCGGCCTGATCGAACACCCCGAGGGGGCGGTGCCCGGGACGACGGTCCCCGGGCACCGCCCCTTTTCCGATGCCGCGGGCGGGCGGACCGTGCCGTTCGCCGGGGCGCGGATGGGAGGCTGGTGGCATGGACAACGGCAGCCCGCTCCTGGTGATCGTCGACGGTGCCAATGTCGTGGGCTCGGTGCCCGACGGCTGGTGGCGGGACCGGCGCGGGGCGGCCGCGCGGCTGCGGGACCGGCTGGCCGCCGACGGCCTGCCGGGCCGCGCCGGCCCGGTGGAACTGGTCCTGGTGGTGGAGGGGGCGGCCCGCGGGATCGACTCCGTGCCGGGCGTGCGGGTGGTGGAGGCGGAGGGAAGCGGGGACGACCTGGTGGTGGCGCTGGTCGCCGGCGCCACCGGTCGCGGCTGCCTCGTGGTCACCGCCGACCGCGGACTGCGGCGGCGGGTGACGGAACTCGGTGCCGAGGTCGCCGGACCGCGGACGGTACGGCCGCCCCGCTGACGTACGCGGGCCCCGGTGCGGCCCTCCCTCCCCGCAGGCCCGCCGCCGCTACCGGGTCCCGTCGGCGGACGGTCCGCCCGCCGACGACCCGGCCGTCGCGGCCGCCGCGCGCTCCCGCTGCCCGAGGCGGCTGTGGGAGCGGCCGTAGAGGGAGTAGACGAGGAAGCCGACGGCCGTCCAGACGGCGAAGCGGAGCCAGGTCTCGACGGGCAGGTTGAGCATCAGCCACAGGGAGGCGCACACCGACAGCACCGGGACCACCGGCACCCAGGGGGTACGGAAGGCCCGGGGCAGGTCGGGGCGGGTCCGGCGGAGGGTGATCACGCTGATCGCGACGACCACGAACGCGAACAGGGTGCCGATGTTCACCAGTTCCGCGAGGGCGCTCAGGCTGGTGAAGCCGGCGATGACCGCGATGATCAGGCCGAGCAGGACGGTCGGGCGGTGCGGGGTCCTGAACCTGGGGTGGACGTGGGAGAAGAAGCGCGGCAGCAGGCCGTCTCGGCTCATCGCGAAGAACACCCGGGTCTGCCCCAGCAGCAGGATCATGCAGACCGTGGTGAGGCCGACGGCGGCGCCGAAGCTGATCACGCCGGCGTACCAGGGGTGGCCGACGGCTTTGAAGGCGCCGGCGAGGGGGGCGTCCACGGAGAGCCGGGTGTAGTTCTCCATGCCGGTGACGACGAGGGACACGGCCACGTACAGCACGGTGCAGATGAGGAGGGAGCCGAGGATGCCGCGGGGCATGTCGCGCTGCGGGTTCCTCGTCTCCTCCGCTGCGGTGGCGACGATGTCGAAGCCGATGAAGGCGAAGAAGACGACCGAGGCGGCGGTGAAGACGCCCATCACCCCGAAGTCGGCGGGCGCCCAGCCGAACATGAGCTGGATGAGCGGCGCCTGGAGGTCGCCTCCGGCCTCAACCGGCCGGGAGTGGGGGATGAACGGCCGGTAGTTGTCCGAGGTGATGAAGAAGGAGCCCGCGACGATGACGATCAGCACGACCGTGACCTTGATCGCCACGACGAGGGAGGTGATCCGGGCGGACAGCTTCATGCCGAGGACGAGGACGGCGGTGAGCACCAGTACGAGGGCGGCGGCCAGGATGTCGAAGCCGAAGCCCGAGGCGCCGTCCCTGCCTCCGAGCGCGTCCGGCATGTGCCAGCCCGCGTTGTCCAGCAGTGAGCGGATGTAGCCCGACCAGCCGACGGCGACCACCGCCGTCCCGAGCGCGAACTCCAGGATCAGGTCCCAGCCGATGGTCCAGGCGGGCAGCTCGCCCAGCGAGGCGTACGAGAAGGTGTAGGCGGACCCGGCGACCGGGACCGTCGAGGCGAACTCGGCGTAGCACAGGGCGGCCAGCCCGCAGACCACGCCGGACACGACGAAGGCCAGGGAGACCGCCGGGCCCGCGCTGTTCCTTGCGACGGTGCCGGTCAGCACGAAGATTCCGGTGCCGATGATGACACCGACGCCGAAGACGGTCAGGTCCAGCGCGGACAGGGACTTCCGGAGCGCGTGCTCCGGCGCCTCGGTGTCCTGGATGGACTGCTCGACCTTCTTCTTCCGGAAGAGGGTGCTGCTCACGGGTACCTCCCACGCTGTGCCGTCCCCGACATGATCGGGAGAGGGCGCGGCGGGTACGCCCCGACACGGGCGCTTTCACGCGAACGGGCCGGTTTCGCCACTCCCGGCAGTGGCGAAACCGGCCCGTTCGGTCGTGCGCTCAGTCGCGGGCCGGCTCCACGGAGTCCACCTCGGCGGCGGTGCGTGCGAACCGCCCGTCCAGCCTGGCGACCAGTCCGGTGACCTGGCGGGCGATGTCCGGCGCGGTCAGTCCGATCTCGGCGAGGACCTCGGCGCGGGAGGCGTGGTCGAGGAAGCGCGGCGGGATGCCGAAGTCGCGCAGCGGCACGTCCACCCCCGCGTCGCGCAGGGCCTGGGCGACCGCCGAGCCGACGCCGCCGACGCGGCTGTTGTCCTCCACGGTGACGACCACGCGGTGGCGCGCGGCGAGCGGGGCCATCGCCTCGTCGACGGGCTTGACCCAGCGCGGGTCGACGACGGTGGTGGAGATGCCCTGCTTGTCGAGGAGGTCGGCGACCTCCAGGCACATCGGCGCGAGGGCGCCGACGGAGACCAGGAGGACGTCGGGGGTGTCGGTGCCCGGCTCGCGCAGCACGTCCATGCCTCCGACCCGGCCGACGGCGGGTACGGCGGGTCCGACGGCGCCCTTGGAGAAGCGCACCACGGTCGGCGCGTCGTCGACCGCGACGGCCTCCCGGAGCTGGGCCCGGACCTGGTCGGCGTCGCGCGGGGCGGCCAGCCTGAGGCCCGGCACGACCTGGAGGATCGACATGTCCCACATGCCGTTGTGGGAGGCGCCGTCGGTGCCGGTGACGCCGGCCCGGTCCAGCACGAACGTCACGCCGCACCGGTGCAGGGCGACGTCCATGAGGACCTGGTCGAAGGCGCGGTTGAGGAAGGTGGCGTACACCGCGAAGACGGGGTGCACGCCGCCGTGGGCCAGGCCGGCCGCGGAGACCGCGCCGTGCTGCTCGGCGATGCCGACGTCGTACACCCGCTCGGGGAAGGCCTTGGCGAACCGGTCCAGGCCGACCGGCTGGAGCATGGCGGCGGTGATGGCGACGATGTCCTCGCGCTCCTCGCCGAGCCTGACCATCTCCTCCCCGAACACGCTCGTCCAGTCGGCCCCGGAGGTGGAGATGGGCAGGCCCGTGTCCGGGTGGATCTTGCCGACGGCGTGGAAGCGGTCGGCCTCGTCCTGGAGGGCGGGCTGGTAGCCGCGGCCCTTCTCGGTGAGGCAGTGCACGATGACCGGCCCGCCGAAGCGCTTGGCGCGGGTCAGCGCCGACTCCAGGGCCTCCAGGTCGTGGCCGTCGATGGGGCCGACGTACTTCAGGCCCAGGTCCTCGAACATGCCCTGCGGGGCGATGAAGTCCTTCAGGCCCTTCTTGGCTCCGTGCAGGGTCTCGTAGAGGGGTTTGCCGAGGACCGGGGTGCGCTCCAGGAGGTCCTTGGTGCGGGCCAGGAAGCGTTCGTAGCCGTCGGTGGTGCGCAGCGTCGCGAGGTGGTTGGCGAGGCCGCCGATGGTCGGCGCGTAGGAGCGCTCGTTGTCGTTGACGACGATGACCAGGGGGCGGTCCTTGGCGTCGGCGATGTTGTTGAGCGCCTCCCAGGCCATGCCGCCGGTCAGCGCACCGTCGCCGATCACGGCGACGACGTGGCGGTCGCGGCCCCGGATCTGGTGGGCCTTGGCGATGCCGTCGGCCCAGCCGAGGACCGTGGAGGCGTGGCTGTTCTCGATGACGTCGTGCTCGGACTCCGCCTGCGAGGGGTAGCCGGACAGGCCGCCCTTCATCTTCAGCTTGGAGAAGTCCTGCCGGCCGGTGAGCAGCTTGTGCACGTAGGACTGGTGGCCGGTGTCCCACAGCACCTTGTCCTGCGGCGAGTCGAAGACCCGGTGCAGGGCGATGGTCAGCTCCACCACGCCCAGGTTGGGCCCGAGGTGGCCGCCGGTCTTGGAGACGGCGTCGACGAGGAAGGTCCGGATCTCCTCCGCCAGCAGGTCCAGCTCCTCCAGGCTGAGCCGGTCGAGATCGCGCGGTCCCCTGATGCGGGTCAGCAGCGGCACCCGTGCCTCCTTGCAGTAGAGCTGTTGCCGGGCTCGTCGAGTCTAATGTTCCGTCCGCGCGGGCGGCGCCCGGCCTCTGCGTCGTGCGTCACGCGTTCGGCCGTACCCGCGGACGTACCGGACGCACCGGCGTGCACCGGCCGAACGCGGCTGTGCCCGGCGCCTTCGAGGGCGCCGGGCACAGCCGTGTCGGGGCGGGGGCCGGGCGGTGCGCACCCCGGCGGCGCGGTGGCCGCCGGGGCGGGTGCGGACCGGGCCGGCACCCCCGTGCGGAGCGTCAGGCGCGGCCCGCGGTCCGCTGGGTCTTGCGGGTGACCGAGTCGATGACCACGGTGGCGAGCAGCACCGCACCGGTGATCATGTACTGGATCGGGGCGCCGGTGCCCTCCAGGGCCAGGCCGTACTGGATGGAGGTGATCACCATGACGCCGAGGAGCGCGTTCCAGATCCGCCCGCGGCCACCGAAGAGGCTGGTGCCGCCGATGACGGCCGCCGCGATGACGTTCATCAGCAGGTCGCCGGAACCGGCGCTCTGGTTGGCGGCTGCGATCTTGGAGGCCCAGAACAGGCCGCCGACGGAGGCGAACAGGCCGGCGAGGGCGAAGACCGAGATGCGGACCGCGACCACGTTGATGCCGGCGCGGCGGGAGGCCTCGACGCTGCCGCCGAGAGCGAACACCTTCCGGCCGTACGGGGTGCGGCGGACCAGGAAGTCCATGCCCACCAGGACCACCAGGAACAGCAGCAGGGCCAGCGGCAGGCCCTTGTACTGGTTGAACATGACGGCCGCGGCGAAGGCGACGACGGCCAGCAGGACCGTGCGGAGCACGATCTCGGTGAGCGGCCGGGACGGCACGCCCGCGGCGTCGCGGCGCCGGCTGTCCACCAGGGCGGTGACGAAGTACAGCGCCACGGCGAAGGCGGCCAGGCCGTAGGCGGCGGCGACATCGGTGAAGTAGTACGTGGTCAGCCTGCCGACCACGCCCTCGCTGTCCAGGTTGATGGTGCCGTTCTGCCCCAGCAGGTGGAGCATGAAGCCGTTCCAGAACAGCAGGCCCGCCAGGGTCACCGCGAAGGCCGGCGCCCCGATTCTGGCGAAGAAGAAGCCGTGCAGGGCGCCGATGGCGGCGCCGCTGACTAGGGCGATGATCAGGGCCAGCCACTCGTTCATGCCGTGCGAGATGGACAGCACGGCGAAGATCGCTCCGGCGACGCCGCTGACCGATCCGACCGACAGGTCGATCTCGCCGAGCAGCAGCACGAAGATGATGCCGACCGACATCATGCCCGTCGCGACCATGGCGACGGAGATGTCGTTGAGGTTCCGCGCGGACAGGAACGCCGAGTTCAGGCTCTGGAAGGTGATGCAGATGACGATGAGGCCGACGACGACCGGGATGGAGCCCAGGTCACCGCCGCGGATCTTCCGCTTGAACTCGTGGAGGTAGCCGGCCAGGCCCTCCTCGCGCACCAGCAGTCGGGGGTCGACGGCGGTGTCGGAGCCGGAGGCGGCGTCGGGGTTCTCGACGAGGTGCTCGTCGGTGGTGGCGGAGGTCTTGTCGATGCTCACTGCTGAGCCTCCCCGTTGGTGCGCGCCGCACGGCGGGTCACGGCGTTGTCGGTGGCGCCCGTGATGGCGGAGATGATCTCCTCCTGGGAGGTCGTCTTGACCCCGAAGACGCCGTTGTTGCGGCCCAGCCGCAGCACGGCGACCTTGTCCGCGACGGCCTTCACGTCAGCCATGTTGTGGCTGATGAGCACGACGGCGTGTCCGCGCTCGCGCAGCCGCTCCACCAGGTCGAGGACCTGTGCGGTCTGCTCCACGCCGAGGGCCGCGGTGGGCTCGTCGAGGATGACCAGCTTGGGCTCGCCGAGCATGGAGCGGGCGATGGCCACGGTCTGGCGCTGACCGCCGGAGAGCGAGGCGATCGGGATGCGGACGCTGGGGATCCGGATCGACAGGGTGTCGAGGAGCTCGCGGGAGCGGCGCTCCATCTCGACCTCGTCGAGGACGCCGCGGCGACGCACTTCCCGTCCCAGGAAGAGGTTGCCGACCACGTCGATGTTGTCGCACAGCGCGAGGTCCTGGTAGACGGTCGCGATGCCCAGGTGCTGGGCGTCCTGCGGCTTGTTGATCGATACGGACTTGCCCTCCCACTCGATGACGCCGTCATCGATGGGGTGCACGCCGGCGATCGTCTTGACCAGCGTGGATTTTCCGGCTCCGTTGTCGCCCACCAGGGCGACCACCTCACCGGCGTGGACCTCAAGCTCGACGTCGGTGAGCGCCTGGACGGCACCGAACCGCTTGGAGACTCCGCGCAACGCCAGCACGGGCGTAGCGGACACGTGAACCATCTCCTTCGCCGCCTGACCCGGCGGAAGGGTTGTGCAGAAGTGTGAATGGGGGGATGTTCCGTCCGGCGCCCCGCGCAAGCTTGCGGGGCTGATGACTGCGGGGCGCCGGAGGAGTTCGAGGTACTGCTCCCTCCGAAGGGGTGCGGGGGTCGTTCCGCACCCCTTCCGAGGTCATGGCCTTACTTCAGGCCGATCTTGTCGCAGGCCGCCTTGTACTTGGCGGTGCAGATCTCGTCGACCGTGTAGACGCCGTCCTTGATGACGGTGTCGTTGATGTTGTCCTTGGTCAGCGAGACGACCGGGACGAGGACCGACGGGACGCCCTTGGTGGTGGGGCTGTCGACCTTGTCCTTGGCGACGGAGTCCAGGGACTCGCCGTGGGCGAGGGCGACGGCCATCTTCGCGGCGGCCTCGGCCTCGGGAGCGTACGGCTTGTAGACGCTCATGTACTGCTCACCGGCGACGATGCGCTGCACACCGGCGAGTTCGGCGTCCTGGCCGGTGACGGGCGGCAGGGTGGAGAAGCCGCCGGCCTTGAGGGCGGTGATGATACCGCCGGCCATGCCGTCGTTGGCGGAGTAGACGCCGACGATGTTGTCCTTGCCGAGGGCGGAGATCGCGCCCTCCATGTTCTTGTTGGCGTTCTCCGGCTTCCACTCCTTGGTGTCGTACTCCTTGCCGATGTTCACCTTGCCGTCGAGGACGGAGTGGGCGCCCTTCTTGAACAGAGCGGCGTTCGGGTCGGTGATCGACCCGTTCATCATGACGATCTTGCCGGACTTCGCCTTGTCACCCAGCGCCTTGAGCAGCGCCTCGCCCTGGACCTTGCCGACCTCCTCGTTGTCGAACGAGGTGTAGGCGTCGATCGGGCCCTCGGCGAGGCGGTCGTAGGCCACCACCGGGATGCCGGCGTCCTTGGCCTTCTTCACCGAGGTCGCGATCGCCTTGGCGTCCACCGCGTCCACGATAAGCACGTCGACCTTGTTGGTGATCATGGTCTCGACCTGCTGCGCCTGGACGGTGGCGTCCTGCTTGGCGTTGGCGTAGACAACCTCGCCCTTGTTGTTCGTCAGCGCCTTGATCTGCTTCTCGATCAGCGGGCGGTCGAACTTCTCGTACCGAGCGGTCTGGTTCTCCGGCAGGAGCAGACCGACCTTGATCGCATCGCCCTTGGTGGTGGCACCGGCGGTGGAGTCGGCCTTGTCACCGGACTCCTTGGCGCTGCCACAGGCGGCGAGCGAGACGGCCATCGCTCCAGCGGCAACGGCAACGGCGGCACAACGCATACGCTTGCTCATTCTCAGAAACCTCCCTGACGAGGCCGCGTCGTTGCGGCCGAGGTGGCTGGAAGTCAACTCGGCCACACGTGCGACGTCAAGAAGTAAATCCTTAACGAGATGGCAACGGTGCCATCCGTTCTCTAAGTGAAGGCGGGAGCGGTTGTGGACAGCGAGCCATCCAAAAGGGTCGAATCACCCATCTCGCTGAGTGCGAGAGCGAGCGCTCCGAGCACCTCGGCACGACCGCCGAGTGCCCCCGGGAGAACGGAGAGTTGGCGCGCCGCGCTGGGGATCGCGTAGCGGCCGACGGACTCCCTGATCGGTCCGAGCACCAGCTCACCGGCCTCGGCGAGATCACCGCCCAGGACCACCCGGCTCGGGTTGAGAAGGTTGCAGAGGTTGGCGACTCCACTGCCGATGTGGCGGCCGACGTCAGCGATCACCCGACGGCAGCCAGGGTCTCCGTCCCGGGCGAGCCGCACGACTCCTTCCATGGTCAGGTCGGTGCCGTGACTGGACTGGAGCAGCGGCAGCACGTAGCGCGCGGCGGTGAAGGTCTCCAGGCAGCCCCGGTTTCCGCAGCGGCAGACCGGGCCGGATTCGTCGAGTGTAATATGTCCGATTTCCCCGGCGGTGCCGCCCGGACCGCGATAGATCTTCCCGTCGATCACCAGACCGGCACCCACACCGCTCGCGACCTTGATGTAAGCAAGATCACGGACCCCGCGGCCGCTGCCCCAGACCAGTTCCCCGAGGGCGCCGAGGTTGGCGTCGTTGTCCACGTGCACGGGGACGCCCAGCCGCTCCCTCAGCTCCTCGGCGGGCCGGGTGCCGCCCCAGCCGGGGAGGATGGCGGTCGAGCCCAGCGTGCCGGACTCGACGTCGATCGGCCCGGGTACGCCCAGACCCACCCCCGCGACCTTGGAACGATCCACGCCCGTGGCCGTGATCAGCCTGCTGACCAGCTCCTCCGCCCGGTCGAAGCCCTCCCTGGCGGAGGCGTCGACGTCCAGCGGCTCGGCCTCCTCGGCCAGCACCTGGTGGGCGAGGTTCCCGACCGCGACCCGCAGATGGGTGTGACCGAAGTCCACCCCGATCACGATGCCGGCGTCCCCGCTCAGGGAGACGCTGCGGGCCCGGCGCCCGCCCGCCGACGTCGGCGTGACCTCGACCGTTCCCCCATCCTTGAGCTCGCGGACGATGTTGGAGACCGTCGCCGCGGACAGACCCGTCGTCCTCGCGATCTCCGCCTGGGTGAGGGAACCGGCCAGCCGCACGGCGCGTACCACGCGCTCCAGGTTGGCTCGGTGCAGCGACGACTGCGACCCCGGAGTCTCCACGACGACCTCCTGCGCGCGGGGCCGCTTCGGTGAGACCCCGTCCATGTCCAACTAGTGAACTCTAAGCTGAGCTGTTCGGGTTGCCTCCCGTCAAGAGGTTGAACAGTTTCCCGTGCGTGACCGCATACGGAGCGTCGTGATCGCCGATGTGCAAAATCGGCCACACGGGACTTTGACGGCAAGGCGCCCACTTCAGGTCATTCGCCTGAAGTCCGAAAGGGCGGCTTGTGGAGGTTACGCCCCGCCAGCAGGCTGTTCATCCGTTGCAGAGGTGAGGAACGACACACCAGGGGAGGACATGCACATGCGCATCCGAAGGAGGATCGCGGGACTCTCCGCGACCGGCGCGGCGGCCCTCGCGGTCGTCGTCGGCACGACCCCGGCGGCGCAGGCCGGAACGAACGGGGCGGACTCCGCGCAGTACAACTGCCCGTACAAGGCGATCTGCGTCCACATGCACCACGCCGACCAGTCGGACTGGACGTGGAAGGCGTACTACTACTGCGGGGACTTCTACCTCGGGAGCTGGGTGCCGACGTACTACGTCAACAACCAGACCCCGGGCACCCGGGCCCGGTTCAAGAACAGCTCCAGGACCGTCATCCAGACGACGCCCGGGGCCTACAGTTCGGGCTCGGTCGCATATCCCTACGCGACCTACTACGTCCGGCCCTGCTGAGGCGGCACCGGCCGGCGGGACCCCTTCGGGTAATGGACGCGAGGGGCCCCGCCACCGGACGGACCGCCCGGACGCACCGCTCGGGCGCGCCGGCCGGACGGACCGCTCGGACGGACCGCCCGGACGGACCGGCCCCGGCGCCCGTCGCGCGTGCGGCGCGGCCCTGGGGCTACTTCAGCGCCCCCGCCGTCAGTCCCTGCACGACCTGCCGCTGGAACAGGATGTACGCGGCGAGCACCGGGAGCATGGCCATCACCAGGCCGGCGAACAGGCCGGACCAGTCGCCCTTGTAGCCCTGGCTCACCGCGAGTTGCACCAGCCCCTGGGTGAGGACCCGCTTGTCCGGGTCGGTGTTGAGCACCGTCGGGAGCATGTACTGGTTCCACTGCCCGAGGAAGTTGAAGATGCCCACGCTGATCAGGCCGGGCTTGGCCATGGGCAGCATGATCTGGAAGAAGGTGCGGGTGTGCGAGGCGCCGTCCACGAAGGCCGCCTCCGCCACCGAGGACGGAAGGGTGCGGAAGAACGCGGTCAGGAAGAAGACCGTGAAGGGCAGCGAGTAGGCGATGTAGACCAGGATCAGGCCGGGGAGCGTGTTCAGCAGGCCCATGTTGTTCACGACGTAGAACAACGGGACCAGCGCGAGCATGATCGGGAAGCTCATGCCGCCGATGAACAGGTAGTAGATGAAGCGGTTGCCGGGGAAGTCGAAGCGGGCCAGCACGTAGGCCGCCATCGAGCCGAGCACCAGGGTGCCGACCAGCGACCCGCCCACCACCAGGATGGTGTTGAGGAAGTAGTCGCTCATGTGGGCGTCGGTCCACGCCCGCGCCCAGTTGTCGAAGTGCAGATGGTCCGGCAGCGACCAGGGCGAGCTGAAGATGGCGCGGTCGTCCTTGAAGGAGGTCATCACCGCCCACAGCAGCGGCATGACCACCATGAACGCCCAAAGGATCAGCATGCCGTGCGAGAAGGCGTTGAGGACGCCGCCCTCCCGCTTCTTCCCGGCGGGCGGCTTCCCGGCCGCCGGGTCGGCTTCGGGGAGCGGGGCGCCGGACCCGGCGCGCAGGGAGGCGGGGGTTTCGGTCGTCTTCATGGTCAGAACTCCAGCCGCTCGCGCCGGCCCAGCCGCATCACGACCGCGGCGAACGCCAGCGTGACGACGAGGAGGGCGACGCCGATCGTGGTGGCGTAGGCGGCCTGACCGTCACGGAACGCCTTCTGGTACACGTAGAGGACCATGACGGTGGTCGAGTAGTCGGGGCCGCCCGGACCGGTCGTCATGATCTGCACGACCGCGAACGACTCGGCACCGAGCGCGAGGATGCCCATGTAGACCCAGCCGGACTGCACGGTGTCCCACAGCAGCGGCAGGGTGATCCGGAAGAACGTGGTGAACCGGTTCGCCCCGTCCAGCAGTGCGGCCTCGTACAGGTCCGAGGGGATGGAGGCCATGCCTGCGGAGAAGAGGACCACGAAGAACCCGACCGTGGACCACACCAGCACCGCCATCACGCACCACAGCGCGAGACTCGGATCACCCAGCCACAGCGGCTGGACGCTGTCCAGGCCGATGCCGCGCAGGATCGAGTTGATCGCCCCGCTCTCCGGGTTGTACGCGAACGCGAACAGCAGGGCGACGATGGCGATGGACAGCACCTGCGGAAAGAAGTAGACGATCTTGTAGAAGGACGAGCCGCGGACACCGGTGATCACCGGCCCGCCCTTTCTGCGCCGTCCGCCCACATTGATCATGAAGGCGAAGAACAGCGCCAGGCTGATCGTCACCAGCGGCAGCACCAAAGCGAACATCAGACTGTGCTGCAACGACTTCCAGAAGATGTCGTCGTGGAGCATCCTCCGGTAGTTGTCGAAGCCCACCATCCGGAAATCGGGGCTGAGGCCGGTCCAGTCCGTGAACGAGTAGTAGATGGACTGGATGAAGGGCCACACGACGAACAGGAGGTAGAGCCCCAGGGGTACCGAGAGGAACCCCACGACGAACCGGTATTTGCCGTGCTGCATTTCCTACCGACCCCGATCTCTGGGCGGTCGCCGCCGCTGGTGACGGACCCTCACTGGTGCTTGTAGTGCTTGATCGACGAATCCTTGGCGGCCTGGTCGGCGTAGCCCTGGATCTTCTTGATGGTCTCCGCCGGGGTGGCGCGGCCGGCCATCATCTCGCCGAGCCCGGCCACACCGATCTTCTCCTTCTGCAGTTGCACGTACCAGTCCTGCATACGCGGATTCAACACGTTGTCACCGGCCAGTTCCAGCGCGGCCACGCCGGACTTCAGCCCCGGGGTGAGCTCGATGCCGTCGGTGCCGCCGTTGTACGCCGTCAGCGACTTGACCTTGGAGGTGAAGTTCTTCGACGAGGCCTCGCTGAGCATGATCCGCAGCTGCTCCATGCCGCCGGCCGCGTTGGCGGCCTTGGCCGGGACGATGAACGGCTCGCCGCCGGAGGCCCAGATGGTGCCGAAGGGCATCTTGTCGGAGGAGTCGATCCCGCTGGGCGCCGAGACGGCGAGGTCGAAGTCGGCGGGGATGACGTTCGCCGACTCGTTCTCCACCCAGGAGCCGTTCGGGATGAACAGCGCCTTGCCCTCGGCCCAGGCGGTCTGCGACTGGATGTGGTCCAGGCCCGGGGTTCCCTTGAGGATGTAGCCCTTCTGGTAGAGCTCGTAGTAGGCGTCGAAGCAGGCCTTGACGGCCGGGTGCTTCCAGGCGTTCGGCTCCAGGTTGTCGATGGCGTCCAGCACCTCGCGGCCGCCCACCTTGCCGATCATCGGATAGAGCGAGAAGGGGATGTAGTACGGGTACTTGCCCGCGTACGTCCAGCCCGCCATGCCCTTCTTCTTGGCCTTGGCGCAGACCCGGAGCATGGCGTCCCAGTCCTTCGGGTACTCCTCGCCGAGCGAGTCCAGGGCCTTCTGCGAGTACCACACGCCGTACACGGTGTAGGCGTAGTACATGATCCAGACCGGGTCGCCGTCGAACTGGCCCATCTCCACGATGCCCGGTCGCAGGGTGTCGCGGACCTTCTTGCCCGGGTCGTCGTAGGAGGGTGCGTCCAGCAGCGGGGTCAGGTCGGTCAGCTGGTTCTTGCCGACCAGCACGCCCATGTCCATCTGCTCGGCGCCCGAGTTGTCGATGAGGTCGGGCGGGTTGCCCTGGTTGAAGCGGGGCTGGAGGGTGGACTGGATCTTCTGGGTGGCGGAGAACTTGACCTGCGCCTTGGGGAAGTCCTTCTGGTAGATCTTGACCGCGTCCTCGGCGTATTCCTTGCCGAAACCGCCGTCGAACAGGACGAACTCCATCCGGGCGGTGTCATTGACGCCCAACGGGTTCTTGTCGGTCTTCTTGCCCGCCTTGGCCTTCTCGTTGTTTCCGCCGCCGCCACTGCTGGCACAGGCGGAAAGGAAGCTCATCGTCGGTACGGAGACCAGACCCAGGGCAGCGGACCGCTTGATCAGTGCGCGGCGGCCGACACCGGAGGAGCCGTGGTTCTCTGCGGAAGTGGATCCCATGCTCAAGTCCTCGCCTTCTCACAGGACTCAGGCGGTGAACCGGATCCTCCCCGGCACCGCGTTCGGGTCAAGCAGGGTTGTACGGGAAGTGCGGACTGTACTGGTCGTGCAGGTCGTGCGCTCGAGTGAATCGCCGACAGGTATAGTCCACTTCCCGCCAACGGAGCAAGATCGAATGCAAGGTTGGCCGTCGGTCTTTTCCGAGTTGAGACCTCGCGGAAATCTGCGCGCCCGCCGGGCGGGGCGCCGGAAAAATCCACGACACGCCGCCCGAACGCCAAAGCCAACACCCTTGACAGCAGGGCGTACTTGACCCACTACTGGACCTTGCGCAAACCAGTTGACAACGTTGTCCACAGCGCCGGGAGGGTACGTGCCCCACCACCGCGGAACGCGACACAGAGGGACTACGGCGGCCGTGCTCACGGCCGCCTTCGCCTTGGCCGTGGCGGCCCCGGGAGCGGCCGTCGCCCGCCCGGCCGGGCCCCCGGCCGCCGACCGGTCGTTCGCCTCCTCCTTCGAGGCGGACGATCCCGCACCGGACTGGCTGAACACCGTGGACACCTCCCCCGACGGGGGAAAACGCGCCTTGGGCGTGGACGGCGGCTACCGCACCGGCATCCCGGGCAACGTCACCGACCATGTCACGGCCGGCCGGGCCAGCGGCGAGAACACCGGCTCCGGCGAGGTGAAGGAGAACCTCGTCGACCTCGACCCCGGCACCAAGTGGCTCACCTTCCAGCGCACCGGCTGGGTCGAGTTCGACGCCGACGCACCGCTCACCGTGGTGAAGTACGCCCTCACCTCGGCCAACGACTACTCCGGACGCGACCCCCGGGACTGGACACTGCAGGGCTCCACCGACGGCAAGTCCTGGAAGACCCTGGACACGCGCACCGCTCAGACCTTCACCGAACGCTTCCAGACCAGGACGTACGGCATCCCGGCCGGCGCCGTCGCCGCATACCGGCACTTCCGGCTCGACGTCACCCGGAACAACGGCGCCCCGGGCATCCTGCAACTGGCCGACGTGCAGTTCTCCGACGGCAGCAGCACCCCGGTGCCGGAGGACATGCGCACCCTCGTCGGCCGCGGCCCGACCGGCTCGCCCACCGCGAAGGCACACGCCGGATTCACCGGGACGCACGCCCTGCGCTACGCCGGGCGGCACACCGCCGACGGGCGCGCCTACTCGTACAACAAGGTCTTCGACGTCGACGTCCGTGTCGGGCGGAACACCCGGCTGTCGTACAAGGTCTTCCCGTCGATGGCCGACGGCGACCTCGACTACGACGCCACCCGTGTCTCCGTCGACCTGGCCTTCACCGACGGGACCTACCTCAGCGAGCTGGGCGCCACCGACCAGCACGGATTCCCGCTCACCCCGCAGGGCCAGGGCGCCGCCAAGATCCTCTACGTCAACCAGTGGAACGCCGTCGCCTCCCGGATCGGATCGGTGGCGGCGGGCCGGACCGTCGACCGGATCCTGCTCGCCTACGACTCCCCCGCCGGGCCGGCCAGGTTCCGCGGCTGGCTGGACGACGTCCGCATCGGGCCCGCGCCGCCCGAGCCGCCGAAGGCCCACCTGTCCGACTACGCGCTGACCACCCGCGGCACCGACTCCAGCGGCTCCTTCTCCCGCGGCAACACCTTCCCGGCGACGGCCGTCCCGCACGGCTTCAACTTCTGGACGCCGGTCACCGACGCGTCCTCCCTGAGCTGGCTGTACCAGTACGCCCGCGCGAACAACGCGGACAACCTGCCGACCATCCAGGCGTTCAGCGCGAGCCACGAACCGAGTCCGTGGATGGGCGACCGGCAGACCTTCCAGGTGATGCCCTCGGCCGCCGCCGGCACCCCGGACACCGGCCGCACCGCGCGCGCCCTGGCCTTCCGGCACGAGCACGAGACCGCACGGCCCTACTACTACGGGGTGCGCTTCGAGAACGGGCTGAAGGCGGAGCTGGCCCCGACCGACCACGCGGCGGCACTGCGCCTCACCTACCCCGGCGACGACGCGAGCGTGGTGTTCGACAACGTGACCGACCGGGCGGGCCTGACGCTCGACGCCGAGCACTCCACCGTCACCGGCTACTCCGACGTCCGATCCGGGCTGTCCGCGGGCGCGACCAGGATGTTCGTCTACGGCGTCTTCGACCGGCCGGCCACCGGCGGGTCCGCGAGCGGCGCCACCGGCTGGCTGCGGTTCGCCGCGGGCGCCGACCGCACCGTGACGCTGCGCCTGGCGACCTCGCTGATCAGCGTGGACCAGGCGAAGGAGAACCTGCGCCAGGAGATCCCCGCCGGCACCTCCTTCGACACGGTCCGCGACCGGGCCCGGCGGCAGTGGGACCGGCTGCTCGGCAGGGTCGAGGTGGAGGGCGCGACACCGGACCAGCTGACCACCCTGTACTCCAGCCTCTACCGGCTGTACCTGTACCCCAACTCCGGCTCCGAGAAGGTCGGCGGCCGCGACCGCTACGCCTCCCCGTTCTCCCCCGCGACCGGCCCCGACACCCCCGAGCGCACCGGCGCGAGGATCGTCGACGGC
Organism: Streptomyces sp. MS06; assembly: GCF_047200655.1. Taxonomy (NCBI): domain Bacteria; kingdom Bacillati; phylum Actinomycetota; class Actinomycetes; order Kitasatosporales; family Streptomycetaceae; genus Streptomyces; species Streptomyces sp. MS06. Next base: position 14,631 of record NZ_JBJZOJ010000028.1, on the reverse strand, counting down.
AAGGTGTACGTCAACAACGGCTTCTGGGACACCTACCGCACCACCTGGCCCGCGTACTCGCTGCTCACCCCGCACCAGGCCGGCGAGATGGTGGACGGGTTCGTCCAGCAGTACAAGGACGGCGGCTGGACCGCCCGCTGGTCCTCCCCCGGCTACGCCGACCTGATGACCGGCACCTCCTCCGACGTGGCCTTCGCGGACGCGTACGTCAAGGGCGTCCACTTCGACGCCAGGGCGGCGTACGACGCGGCCGTGAAGAACGCCACCGTCGTGCCGCCGACGCCCGGGGTGGGCCGCAAGGGCATGGCGACCTCGCCCTTCCTCGGCTACACCAGCACCGACACGCACGAGGGCCTGTCCTGGGCGCTCGAGGGGTACCTCAACGACTACGGCATCGCGCAGATGGGGCGGAAGCTGTACCGGCAGACCGGTCGGAAGCGCTACCGGGAGGAGTCGGAGTACTTCCTCGACCGCGCCCGCGACTACGTCGACCTCTTCGACACCCGCACCGGGTTCTTCCAGGGCCGGGACGCGCACGGCGACTGGCGCCTCGACCCCTCCGCGTACGACCCCCGCGTCTGGGGCTACGACTACACCGAGACCAACGGCTGGGGCTACGCCTTCACCGCCCCGCAGGACAGCCGCGGCCTGGCCAACCTCTACGGCGGCCGCGCCGGACTCGCCGACAAGCTCGACGCCTACTTCGCCACCCCGGAGACGGCCTCGCCGCGGTTCGCCGGATCCTACGGCGGGGTCATCCACGAGATGACGGAGGCCCGCGACGTGCGGATGGGCATGTACGGGCACTCCAACCAGGTCGCCCACCACGTCGCCTACATGTACGACGCGGCCGGCCGGCCGGACCGGACGCAGGCGAAGGTGCGCGAGGTGCTGTCCCGGCTGTACACCGGCAGCGAGATCGGCCAGGGCTACCACGGCGACGAGGACAACGGCGAGCAGTCGGCCTGGTTCCTGTTCTCCGCGCTCGGCTTCTACCCGCTGGTGATGGGCAGCGGCGAGTACGCGATCGGCTCCCCCCTGTTCACCAAGGCCACCGTGCACCTCGAGAACGGCCGGGACCTGGTCGTCAGGGCGCCGCACAACAGCGCGCGGAACGTGTACGTACAGGGGCTGAAGGTCGACGGCCGCCCCTGGAACTCGACCTCGCTGCCGCACGCGCTCATCGGCCGGGGCGGGGTACTGGAGTTCAGCATGGGCCCGCGGCCGTCGGCCTGGGGCACCGGACCGGACGCGGCTCCCGTGTCGATCACCCGGGACGACGCGGTGCCGTCGCCGCGCGCCGACGTACTGCGCGGCGGCGGGGCCCTGTTCGACGACACCTCGGCGACGTCCGCCGCGGTCCAGGACGTCGAACTGCCGCTCACCGGACCGGCGAAGGCGGCGCAGTACACGCTGACCTCGGCGGACGCCGCCGAGGCGCCCACCGGCTGGGTGCTGCAGGCCTCCGACGACGGCACCCGCTGGCAGGACGTGGACCGGCGCTCCGGCGAGTCCTTCCGCTGGGACCGGCAGACCCGGGTGTTCTCCCTGCCACGGCCGGCCAGGTGGCGGCACTACCGGCTGGTCCTGGACGGCCGCTCCACCCTCTCGGAGGTCGAGTTGCTGGCGGAGAAGGGCAGTTGACCCCGATCGTCGAGGACGAGGGTGCCCGGGTCGAGCGCGCGGTGGACGCCCGACACCCCGCGAGCGCCCCGCGGACCGCAATGGTCACATCGCCCGGCGACCGCGCGGGAGGGGACGGTGACGGGGTGGGGCGCCCTCGGGCGGGTTCCGGTCCGCCCATTCCGGGAGCGCTCCCGCCCCGCCGTTCCGGCAAGTTAGCGCGACCCGCGGGGACTGTAAACGGCCGCCGCGGCCCGCGTGGCGCCCGGGCGGCACCTCCCCTGTCCCCGCCCGGACACCGCCCCGTCCGCGCGGACGGGGCCCCGGGGCCGCAGTGGCCGCCCGCCCCGGAACGCACCCGCCCGGCGGCGGGGGGCGGACCGGTCGGTGCGGCGCTTCCGCACCGGCCCGCCCCCGCCTGCCGGCGGGGACCTCACTGCGCGACGGCACGCTCCTGCTTGCGTCGGCGGCGCCGGCTCACCCTGGGCTCCTGCTCGGGGAGCCAGCCGAAGGCGAGACAGCTGCCGGTCACTCCGAGCGCGAGACCGACGAAGAAGCCGCCCAGGTTGGAGGTGACCCAGGTGCCCAGCGACAGCAGCACCCCGGTGAGCGAGTAGAAGAGCCGCTGGGCGGGGTTGAACAGCACCAGCAGCCCGAGCAGCAGCATCAGTACGGGCAGCAGGTAGCCCGCGAGGCCCTGCATGCCGATGTGCAGGACGACCTTCAGCGAGGCCTTCTCGGTGAGCAGGACCTCTCCCCCGCCCAGGGCGAGCAGCAGGCCGCCCCAGAACGGGCGGCGGGCCCGCCAGGCGCGGAAGGCGGGCCTGAGTCCCCGACCCCGACGGTCCGGCATCGGCTCAGCAACCCGTGCCGCTGAAACGGAGCTTGAGTCCTGGCAGCTTGAACACACCAGCGGTGGTGGCGTAGTTGGTCTGCCGCAGGTTGTTGATGTGGACCGTGTCGGCCTGCTGGCTGAACACGCCGATCGGCCCCTTCACGCCCGCGTCGGTCAACGTGCTGGCATCGTTGCCGATCTCGATGTTGTCGAAGGAGGCGTTGCCGGACAGCTCGGTCGAGTCGGTGGTGAGGTCGGTCGCGGACACCTTCTCCGCGCCCTGGCCCGCCGTGATGACGAGGTTGATGCCGCCCAGGTCGACGCTCTGGCACAACTTGGTCAGCGTGGCGTTCTTGATGGCGGAGGTGATGACGAGCACCTGGCCGCCGGTGTCGCCGGCGTTCGGGCTGCCGTCCGCCATGTTGTCCAGGGCGCCGAACTGCTCGAACCCGGTGCCGTCGAGGTCGGTCGCGGTGACCGTGAAGGGCATGCCGGAGATGGCGAACTGCACGCCCAGCGCCCCCTGGGCGGTGAGGACCGCGAGGGCCGCGGTGGCGAGGGTGGCGGGGACCGCCAGTAATGCGGCCCGACGGAACCGGACCCTGCCCCGTCTCGCGGTACCGCCGAGGGCGGGCTCGGTGGCGGTCGGGGTGTCGGGCGGGGCGGAGACGCCCTCTGCGGGCTCGGGTGTGTTGCCGGCGGACGGGACGTCCGGGGACGAGGCCATGTCTGCTCCCCAAAGGCATAGGTCACTGCGTGAGCGGGCTTCAGGTGGCACGTGTGTCCTGGCGCGGACAACGGCTGCTGCCGCGCACGCCTCCTCGCAACTCCCGGCCGGGCGCAAGGGCTTTCTCGTTACGCGGCAGTAGCCTTCCAGGAAGTTACCGCCGGTTACATTGAAGGGTCAAGAGAGTGGCGGAAAGGCTGTGCGGCACACCCGCGACCTGCGGTGCCAGCAGCGAATGCCGTGACACACCTTGACGTTGACGCCGCATCAGGTCTACAACTTTCCCTGTTTCTCCGGATCCGTGGCGCCGGATCCGTCGAGCGGCATCGCCCGCATCCCGGGCCTTCCCGGCAACCGCTCGCCTTCGACGCGGCACGGCACGGCCCCTGGTCCGACCCGGGCCGCGCCCCACCGCTCACCCGTCCGGCCCGGCCTGGTCCGCCCCGCGGACCAGGCCGGCGTCCGGCCGTCCGCCGCCGCCACCCGGCGCGCGCCTGGAAGGCGTCCTGGACCGGCGACGGCGGCTCCCTCTGACCCCACTCGGAAGAGAGAGGCACCCGCATGCGCAAGCGTTCCCTGCTCGCCCTCGCCGGCACCGCCGCGGCACTCGCCCTCACGGCAGCCGGCCCGGCCTCCGCCGCCGGCGGCGCCGTGCTCACCACCGGCGGCACCGGCGGCACCGCCGTCGCCGTGGGCGACACCCTCACCGCCCCGCTGGCCTCCGGCAGCTCCGCCACCTTCTACTCCAGCGCCTCCGGCACCAGCGGCGTCTCCTGCACGTCGTCGCAGTTCACCGCCGCCGTCACCAGCAACCCCGCGTCCCCCGGCACCGCCGGCGAATCGGTCACCGCGCACACCTTCGACAGCAGCAGCTGCTCCAGCAACGTCTTCGGTGTGCTCGGCGTCAACTCCATCACCATCGACAACCTCCCCTACACCGCCACGGTCTCCTCGGCCGGCACCCTCAGCGTCCAGCCGCCGTCCGGGTCCGCCATCCAGGCCACGGTGAAGCTGCGCACCCTGCTGGGCAGCATCACCTGCGTCTACCAGGCGTCTGGCATGACCGGGCAGGCGGACAACGCCGACAACAGCATCACCTTCGACGCCCAGCACTTCGCCAAGAGCTCCGGCCCGTCGCTGTGCTTCGGCAACGGCTACTTCACCGCGAAGTACGCCCAGGTGACGGACGGGGGTTCCGCCGTCTACGTCAACTGACCGCATCCACCGCACGGCCCTGCACCGGACGCCGGCATCCGGTGCACGGCGCGCCGCGACACGGGGCCGGCTCGTCGCACGGCTTGCGGAGCCGTGCCGGGAGGGACGCCTTTCACCCCCCGTCCGACGGATTCCCGGGGTCCCCCCACTGCCGGTCGATGGTGATCCGCCTCCGATCCCGCATCAGGGAGCCGAGGACCTGGGCTGAGTCCTCGCGCGTCCACCCCGTGCGCATCTCGTACTCCGCGTCCGAGAAGAAGTCCAGGGTCTCCTGGAAACAGGACCTGACGAGTTCCAGTTCCGCCACGGACAGACGGCGACGCGGACGGAACTCCGCCCAGCCGTCGACGGCACCCTGCAGTTCCGTCTTCGTGCGGCCGAGGCGGGCGACGCACTCGGCGTCGGGAAGCCCGTCGACCAGGTGGGCCGACTCCACCAGCGAGTCCCGCACCAGATGGTGCTCCCGCGGCGAGGCCAGCTCCATCGCGTACCCTCCGTCGGTCCAGTCCAGCTTCATCGGCCGATCTGCACCCCCTGTCCTGTTCGTGAAGTGCGACGGCGGCGCCCGCACCACCGGCCCGCTGCGGACGTTGGGGTTGCTGCCCCGGTGGATGTACAGGCCCCGCTGCGAGACGTACCGGGCCTCACCGCCCCCGTTCGGCAGCGGAGTGCCGGGGTGCGGGCCGGAAGGCCGGAGAGCCGAAACCGCATTGGGCCGCAGCCCCGTTGCCGGGACCGCGGCCCAATGCGGTTGCCTGCGGAGCCTACTTGCCGATCAGGCTGCGCAGCACGTACTGCATGATGCCGCCGTTGCGGTAGTAGTCCGCCTCACCGGGGGTGTCGATGCGGACGACCGCGTCGAACTCGACACCGGTGTCGGTGGTGACCTTCACCGTGCTCGGGACGCGGCCCTCGTTGAGCTCGGTGACGCCGGTGATGGAGAAGGCCTCCTCGCCGGTCAGGCCCAGCGACTCGACCGACTGGCCCTCCGGGAACTGCAGCGGGAGGACGCCCATGCCGATGAGGTTCGAGCGGTGGATGCGCTCGTACGACTCGGCGATGACGGCCTGCACTCCGAGCAGCGCGGTGCCCTTGGCGGCCCAGTCGCGCGAGGAGCCGGAGCCGTACTCCTTGCCGGCCAGGACGACCAGCGGGATGCCTGCGGCCTGGTAGTTCTGCGAGGCGTCGTAGATGAAGGAGACCGGGCCGCCGTCCTGCGTGAAGTCGCGCGTGTAGCCGCCCTCGGTGCCCGGCGCGATCTGGTTGCGCAGGCGGATGTTGGCGAACGTGCCGCGGATCATGACCTCGTGGTTGCCGCGGCGGGAGCCGTAGCTGTTGAAGTCGCGGCGCTCGACGCCGTGCTCGGTGAGGTACTGGCCGGCCGGCGTGTCGGCCTTGATGGCACCGGCCGGGGAGATGTGGTCGGTGGTGACCGAGTCGCCCAGCTTGGCCAGCACCCGCGCGCCGGAGATGTCCTCGACCGGGTCGGGCTCGGTGCCCATGCCCTCGAAGTACGGGGGCTTGCGGACGTAGGTCGACTCGGCGTCCCACTCGAAGGTGTCGCCGGTCGGGACCGGCAGCGCCTGCCACTGGGCGTCGCCGGCGAAGACGTCCGCGTAGGACTTGGCGAACATGTCCTCGCCGATGGCGTTGGCGACGACGTCGTTGACCTCGGCCTCGGTCGGCCAGATGTCCTTCAGGAAGACCGGGTTGCCGTCCTGGTCGGTGCCGAGGGCGTCCCTGGTGATGTCCACCTTCATGGAGCCGGCGAGGGCGTAGGCGACGACCAGCGGCGGGGACGCCAGGTAGTTCATCTTGACGTCGGGGTTGATCCGGCCCTCGAAGTTGCGGTTGCCGGAGAGCACCGAGACGACGGCGAGGTCGTGCTCGTTGACCGCCCTGGAGACCTCCTCCGGCAGCGGGCCGGAGTTGCCGATGCAGGTGGTGCAGCCGTAGCCGACGAGGTTGAAGCCGACCTTGTCCAGGTACGGGGTCAGGTTGGCCTTGTCGAAGTAGTCGGTGACGACCTTCGAACCGGGGGCGAGGGTGGTCTTGACCCACGGCTTGCGGGTCAGGCCCTTCTCCACCGCCTTCTTGGCCACCAGCGCGGCGGCGACCATGACGTACGGGTTGGAGGTGTTGGTGCAGGAGGTGATGGCCGCGACCGTCACCGCACCGTGGTCCAGGGTGTAGGTCGAGCCGTCGGGGGCGGTCACGGCGACCGGGTTGGACGGCGCGCCGTCCGGGATGGTCGACGGGGCGTCGGAGCTCGGGAAGGACTCCTTGCTCGCCTCGTACTCGTCGAGGCTGACGTAGTTGCGGACGTCCTGCGAGAACTGCTGGGCGGCGTTCGCCAGGACGATGCGGTCCTGCGGGCGCTTCGGGCCTGCGATCGACGGGACGACCGTCGACAGGTCCAGCTCCAGCTTCTCGGAGTAGTCCGGCTCGGCGGCCGGGTCCAGCCAGAGTCCCTGCTCCTTGGCGTAGGCCTCGACGAGCGCCAGCTGCTGCTCGCTGCGGCCGGTCAGGCGCAGGTAGTTGAGCGTCTCGGCGTCGATCGGGAAGATCGCGGCGGTGGAGCCGAACTCCGGCGACATGTTGCCGATGGTGGCGCGGTTGGCGAGGCTGGTGGCGGCGACGCCCTCGCCGTAGAACTCGACGAACTTGCCGACCACGCCGTGCTTGCGCAGCATCTCGGTGATGGTGAGCACCAGGTCGGTGGCGGTGGTGCCAGGCTTCAGCTCGCCCGTCAGCTTGAAGCCGACGACGCGCGGGATGAGCATGGAGACCGGCTGGCCGAGCATGGCCGCCTCGGCCTCGATGCCGCCGACGCCCCAGCCGAGGACGCCGAGGCCGTTGACCATGGTGGTGTGCGAGTCGGTGCCGACCAGGGTGTCGGGGTAGGCCTGGCCGCCGCGGACCATGACGGTGCGGGCCAGGTGCTCGATGTTCACCTGGTGGACGATGCCGGTGCCGGGCGGGACGACCTTGAACTCGTCGAAGGCGGTCTGGCCCCAGCGCAGGAACTGGTAGCGCTCGCGGTTGCGGCCGTACTCCAGCTCGACGTTCTGCTTGAAGGCCTCGCTGGTACCGAACTTGTCGGCGATGACGGAGTGGTCGATGACCAGTTCCGCCGGGGCCAGCGGGTTGATCTTCGCCGGGTCGCCGCCGAGCTCCTTGACGGCCTCGCGCATGGTGGCCAGGTCGACGACGCAGGGAACGCCGGTGAAGTCCTGCATGATCACGCGGGCCGGCGTGAACTGGATCTCCTGGGACGGCTGGGCCTGCGAGTCCCAGCCGCCGAGGGCGCGGATGTGGTCGGCGGTGATGTTCGCGCCGTCCTCGGTGCGGAGCAGGTTCTCCAGCAGGACCTTGAGGCTGTACGGCAGGCGGGCCGAGCCCTCCACCTTGTCCAGCCGGAAGATCTCGTACGACTCGTCGCCCACCTGCAGCGTGCTGCGGGCGTCGAAGCTGTTCGCCGACACGACAGTCTCCTTCATTGATGTGCGCGTACCACCACGATCCTGCCGCCACGGCATCTGGGCCGTTCCGCTGAGGCAAGGCTCACTTAGGTGACCCTCACCGGGGTGGCGGCTGCGGTGCTTCTCGGCAGATATCTCGATGTCGAGATAACTCTAGTACATGACAGCTCGATGGTCATGCCCGGGCCCGCTTGTCCGCTCTCATCCATTCGAGGCGTTTACTCAGCGAACCCAGTCGTTTGGCCTTCTGTCTCAGTGAACCTAGTCGTGCAGGTGGTCGCACTGGGGGGGTGCTAGGTGGCTGCACCGGCTGGGGTGGGTCTTTCGGGGTCGTACGTCGAGCTGTCGTACGTTGACGCCGTACGACAGCGTCGGCGGCGTCCGTTGCTGGACTGCGTGACGGCCCGGTTCGAGGACGTATCGCCCGTACGGCCGTTTCGCTGGTCACGTGGTGAGCGTCACTTCGCGGGCTGGTACTGGGCTGCCACGACCGGGCAACACGTCGGGTTCGAGTCATGGCTGGAGCGCGACCGGCTTGTGCTGATGGACTTCGATCCCGAGGTGGTGGGGATCGCTTCGCAGCCGTTCTGGCTGCACTGGCACGATGGCGAGAAGGAGCGTCGGCACGCTCCGGACTTCTTCGTTCGCCGTGGGGACGGATCGGCGGTGGTCGTCGATGTCCGTGCGGACGAGCGGGTCGAGCCGAAGGACGCGGAAGCGTTCGAGATGACGCGCTTGGCCTGCGCCCAGGCCGGGTGGGGTTTCGAGCGGGTCGGAGTGCCGGCGGCGGTGCTGCTGGCGAACGTCCGGTGGCTGTCGCGCTACCGGCACCCTCGTTGCCTCAACGGCCCGGTCTCCGTCCGGCTCCGGGAGGCCTTTGCGACCCCGGGGCCGCTGATGGCCCGGGCATCTACAGCTGGCGACCGGCTGGCAACGCTGCCCGTTCTGTTCCACCTCCTCTGGCTCCAGCAGCTGACCGTCGAGGAGATGGCGATCGAACTGCTGGGGCCGCGCACGATCGTGCGCCTGGCGGATGGGGGTGACCGGTGACCGGCGAGAGGCGGGTGCCGCCGACGGCCCGGATCGCGGAGTTCCCGGAGACAGTCGCTGAACAGGCCCGCTGGTGGGAGGGGCACATTCTGGAGGTCTTGCACGGGATACCGTCGAACGCCCCGGACGGGGCCGGTCCTCGACCGGAGTTCGACCCGAAACAGCATTCGCTGGCTCAGCGCGAGCGGGCCAAGGCCGCCGAGCTGACGGAGGCCGGGCACCGGGTGACGGCCAGCGGGATCAAGCAGCGGCGCCAGCGCTACCAGCGGGACGGGCTGGTCGGACTGGCCGACGGCCGGTCGGCCAAGCAGATGCCGGCCTTCGGGCAGGTCGATGCGGCGGTGGTGGAGGCCATGCGGCACGCGATCACCGAGACCACCGACGCGTCGTCGAGGACCATCGGATTCATCATCTGGCGGACCCAACAGATCCTCGCCGCCGACGAGGAGACCGACGCCGTCGTGCTGCCGTCAAGGGCCACGCTCTACCGGCTGTTCGAGAAACTGGCTGCGGGCACCCACGCCACCGGCTCGGCCCGCACCCGCCGCTCGGTCCATGCCAGGCCCGCCGGACCGTTCGGCGAAGTGCCGGCCAGTGCTCCGGGCGAGCTGATGCAGATCGACTCCACGCCGCTGGATGTGCTGGTGCGGCTGGACGACGGGATCGCCGAGAAGGTCGAGCTGACGGCCATGGTCGACATCGCCACGCGGTCGATCACCGCGGCGGTGCTGCGGCCCACCACGAAGGCCGCGGATGCCTCCGCGCTGCTGGCCCGCAGCGTCACTCCGGAAGCGATGCGTCCGGGCTGGCCGGAGGCTCTGCGGATGTCCCGGTCGTTGCTGCCGCACCGGCGGCTGCTCAGCCTCGACGAGCGTCTGGAGCACGCGGCCGCGCGGCCGGTGATCGTGCCGGAGACGATCGTCTGCGACCACGGCAAGGTGTTCATCTCGCACAACTTCCGGGCGTCCTGCCGCTATCTGGGCATCAACCTGCAGCCGACGCACAAGGCGTCGCCCTTCGAGAAGGGAACGGTCGAGACGACCCTGGGTTCCGTGGCCACGCTGTTCGCCCAATTCGCCGCCGGTTACACAGGATCGACCACGGACCGCCGGGGCCGGAAGCTGGAGGACGGGCCCCTGTGGTCCCTTCCCGAACTCCAGAACCTTCTCGACGAATGGATCACCGCCTGCTGGCAAACCCGACCCCATGACGCGCTACGCGACCCGGACGCGCCCCGGCGGGCGTTCTCACCGAACGAGAAATACGCGACCCTGCTGGAGTCCTGCGGCTACATCCCCGTCCCGCTGAACGGCGAGGACTACGTCGAACTGCTGCCGGAACGCTGGCAGGCGATCAACTCCTACGGCATCCGCATCAAGCACCGCACCTACGACGACCGCGAGTTGAACCCGCTGCGCCGCCAGCACTCCGGGGTGACGGAGAAGAAGGGCCTCTGGGAGATCCACTACGACCCCTACGACATCTCCCGGATCTGGGTACGCGACCGACAACGCAACCGGTGGCTCACCGTGTTCTGGAAACACCTGCACCGCGTCGGCGTCCCCTTCGGCGAGATGGCCTGGGACCACGCCCGCGAACAGGTTCCGGGCGGCACCGAGGAACAGATCGCGGACGCCGCCGCAGCGCTACTCAAACGCGCCTACGAGGGTCCAGCCACGGACAAGGGCCAGCCGACCAAGCGTTCCCGAAGGGACCGTCGCGTCGCCGCCCGCACGCGGGCAACCGCCACCGACCGGCCAGCCCACACCCCACCGCCGGACACGATGACCGCCTCGAACGAGGAGACGGACACCGAGCTCGCCGAGGTCATCCCACTGGGCCTGTTCGACCCGCTTGCCAACCCTTGGAGGCGTCCGTGACCACATCCCCGCCGACCGTCCTGCAGGAGGCCGACGCCGACGCCAATCGCCAGCTCACCACCCTGGAGGGGTGGCGCCGGTTCATTGACGGCCCGCCCAAGCCGCCAGTCCTGCTCGCCCCCGGCGACCTGCGGCGGCTGTCCCCGGACGAACGAGTCCGCTACGACGACAGCCGTCTCGACCACCACGCCCGCTTGCGCGTCGTCTCCACCTCGTTCGTCGAGAAGACAGTGATCTGTGGGCGGCGATTGGTCCTGCTCAACCGGCATACGATCAGCGCCCGTCGTGGCCTGATCGTCTCCGGCCTGCCCGGCACCGGCAAGACCAGCGCCATTACGCAGCTCGGACGCTCCCATGAACTCCTCGACCGGGCTCGCCACCCGAATGTTCCCGACCGTATCCCGGTGCTTTACATCACCGTCCCGCCCGCTGCGACCCCCCGCATGGTCGCGGCGGAATTTGCCCGCTTCCTCGGTCTGCCGGTCCGGGCTCGGTCGAACATGACCGACATCATCGAGGCTGTGGTGGGCGTCTGCACCGACACCCGTGTCGGCTTGGTCCTGGTCGACGAGATCCACAACATTTCGCAGACCACCCGGTCCGGCGCCGAGGTGTCGGACACGCTGAAGTACTTCTCCGAGCGCATCCCCGCCACGTTCATCTACGCCGGCATCGACATCGAAAACAGCGAGTTGCTGGCCGGGGTCCGCGGCGCGCAGATCGCGGGCCGCTTCACCCTCGTCCCGACGCGCCCGTTCCCCTACGGCGACGAGTGGAAGGGACTGGTCGCGACCATGGAACAGACCCTGCTTCTACACGACCACCCGCCGGGCAGCCTGGTCAAACTGGACCGCTACCTCTACAACCGCACAGTCGGCATGATCGGGGCTCTGTCGCACGCCATCCGCGGAGCAGCGATCGACGCCATCCTCAGCGGAACCGAACGCATCACCGAAGGCATGCTCCGCGCGATTCCGCTGGACCATGCTGCGGAGACGCCCACTCCGCCGCCGACGAAGGCGGGCAGGCGGTGACCGGCACCTCTTACGGGCACCTTGCACGGCTCCCCGTCCAGGTCTCGCCGCGGATCGGCGAGGGAACTGACTCGTTCATCCGGCGTCTCGCCCATGCCAACCACCTCAAGCCCAGCTACCTGCACGGATTCCTCTGCGGCCCGCCTCAATGGTTCGGCAAACCTCGCGTCGAGCGCCTCGCAGACGTCTCCGGACGCACCGTCGCAGGCTTGGAGCGTGTGCTCTCCGACGTGAGTACGCCGCGCCGCCGCTACCGACCAGGGCCAGGGAAAGCACATCTTGCAAGCAGACGACCGGACCTCTACCTCCAACTGCATGACGCTGCCCGCGACGAAGGCTTGACCCTTCGGCAACTCGCCGACCGCTACCGCGTCCCGAGGCGACTGGTCCGAGAAGCCCTCGCTCACAACCGGCCGCTGTCCCGCGACCTCCCACCCCAACAAGCCCCCGTGACTCGTGCGGCCACGCTGTTGATCAACTCTATGCTGGACGCGGGGTTGGGCACCCGGGACATCTGGGCCGCGTTGATGGATGAGCACCACACGTCCGTCTCCTATGCGACGCTCAACCTCCACGTCTCCAGGCGCCGCCGCCACCTCACATGGCTGGGAGAGCAACTCGACGAGGCTGAGAAGCAGCGTCAGATCCGGCAACGCCGAAAGACCGGCACGCCTCAACGAAGAGGCACAACACGTCCCATCCCGACCTCCATCCGGCCGCACCAGAGTGACGAGCCGCCTTATGAACCGTCACATCTGAGACCATGACCCGATAAGCAGTCGAGAGGCGGACGGGGCAGTGGTGGCTGACTACAGGAGCGAAGTCCGGCAGAGCGTGATCACCGACTTGGAGGCCAAGGTCTCCAAGGAGAGCTACGGCAAGTACCTCAAGCGGCTGACCTTGCGGAAGCTCCGAGGCTTCACCGACCGTGAAGTCACTTTCGAGTTCCCGGTTACCGCACTGGTCGGGCCGAACGGCGGGGGCAAGACCACCGTCCTGGGGGCGGCGGCACTTGCTTACAAGAGCGTCGCGCCGGGACGATTCTTTGCCAAGAGTGGCAAATACGACGCAAGCATGCAGAACTGGTCGATCGAGTACGAAATCATCGACAAGGAGCTTAACCCTCGCCTGTCGGTCTCACGCACGGCGAGCTTCAAACAGCTCAAATGGAACCGAACTGCCCCAGAGCGAGAAGTTCTGGTGTTCGGAGTCGAGCGGACCCTGCCCGCCACAGAGCGGTCTAACTTCAAGGCCGCAATCGGCGGGTCCTTCGCAGCAGTGCGCGAGGTGACCCTTGCTCCCGAGGTCACAGGGCATGCCGCGAAAATCCTGGCCAAGCCCATAGAAGGATTCCAGCAGCTCTACGTGGACGCTGCTGGCAAGGTCAAGCTCTTCTCCGGGCTCACCCCTCAGGGCGATGGGTACTCCGAGTTCCACTTCGGAGCCGGCGAAGCGAGCGTGATCCGCATTGTCGCCGACGTCGAAGCTGCCTCCCCCGGGGCCATGATTCTTATCGAGGAGATCGAAAACGGTCTGCACCCGGTGGCTACTCAGCGCATGGTCGAGTACTTGATCGGTGTCGCCCACCGCAAGTCCTGCCAGGTCATTTTCACCACGCACTCAAATGACGCACTCGCCCCACTGCCCTCCAAGGCCATCTGGGCGGCGCTCCTCGGCAACGTGATCCAGGGAAAGCTCGACGTCAAAGCCCTGCGGACCATCACTGGCCAGATCGAGGCCAAGCTCGCGATCTTCGTCGAGGATGCTTTCGCCGAACTCATGGTTACCACCGCCCTGCGCAGCCACGGCGGCATCGAGTTGGATGAGGTCAAAATTCATGCGATGGGGGGCGCCGACCCGGCCATCAAGGTCAACGCTCACCACAACATCGACCCGACCCGCACTTATCCGTCGATTTGCATTCTCGACGGTGACCAGTTCGAGCGCGTCAATCCCGACGAGGGCATCTTCGCCCTGCCCGGGGCCAGCTCGCCCGAGGCCCACGTACTGAATCGGGTGCTGGGTTGTCTGGACGAGGAAGCAGGTCGACTTACGGTGGCCCTCCACCTCGGCCTGCACGACCAGGAGCGAGTGAAGAAGGTCGTGAAGGAGCGCGCACTGACCAACTGGGACAGGCACATGGTCTGGGAGCAGATCGGCGGCGACCTGGACTTCACCTCCGGTCACATCGTCAAGAGCGCGTTCCTGACCACGTGGGCCCATAAGTTCCCCGAGGAAGTCAAGGCTCTGGTGGAGGCGATCGGCGACAAGCTTCCCCGCCGAGACAGCAATCAGCCGTGACCCGCTCCGAAGCACACGCGGACAGCGCTTGGACCGCCCCTCACGCCAGGTAACACACGAACGACGCTACTGCTGCCCTTGAGGCAGGTCGGCCAAGGTGCGACGACTAATTTCGCTGAGACGAAACACGGCTGACCAATCCACTGCGGCCCGTCTCACTATCTACCGGGCCCGCATCCCGTCTCAGCGAAGATAGTCCGCCCACGTCAGCGACTCGGCGTCGGGAAACTTCGTTGAGACAGGACACCCGCCGCGGCACGCCCCGCAGCGCGCGCCCGCAACCGACCGGCACGTGTGGCGCGCCCGGACCCGACTGCCGCCGGTGGTGACAGCGGCCGTCCGCCGCGGTCGAGGGCCGCGGCGGATGTGCCGCACCTCGCGCGCAACGCCCGTCGCCGACCGCCCCCTCGGCGCGCCGTCCGGGCCGTCCGGGCCGTGCGCGCCGTCCGGGCCGTGCGCGCCGTGCGGGCCGTGCGGGCGCGGG
>NZ_JBJZOJ010000027.1:0-97898 GCF_047200655.1 Streptomyces sp. MS06 | reverse complement strand
CCCCCCCCCCCCCCCCCCCCCCCCCCCCCCCCCCCCCGCGCGGCGAAGGCACCGGATCAGCGGCGCATCACCAGCTCGCCGTTGACCAGGAAGTCGCCGACGGTCTCGAAGTGCGTGTAGGACAGTGCGAGATGCTTCGTCACCGCACTGATGTCGCGGAAGCAGCGCTCCAGCCGGCTGCTGGCGTACATCGAGGTGGTCCCGGCGAGGGTGAACACCGTCTGCACCGCCTCCGTGGTGCTCTCCGCGAGAGAGGCCGAGGTCAGCCGGATCAGGGCGCTGAGCTCGTCACCGCCGGTCCCCTCCGCGGCCACGACCTGGCGCGCGGCCTCGTAGAGCGCGAGTCGGGCGGAGTAGACCGCCATCTCGGCCCGCGCGAACCTCTCCTGCACCACGCCGTTCGACGCCAGCCGCCGGGTCCCGCTGGCCGGGACCTTCGCGTGTGCCGTCTCCCGGAAGTCGTCCAGGGCGTCGCGTGCCACGCCGAGGGCTACGGGTGCGGTGGAGAACGGCCCGAAGTCGAAGTAGCCGATCGGGTAGCCGCGGGACGGCCGGGCCGGCGGCACCGTGGCCATCTGCGCCTTCCTGACCACGAGTTCCCCGGGCACGAAGACGTCGTCCACGCGGTAGTGGTTGCTCCCGGTGCCGCGCAGGCCGACGGTGTACCAGGTGTCCCGGAAGGTGACCGCGTCGACCGGCACGAACAGCATCAGGATGTCCGGTCCGGACGGTGTCATGACCGGCTTCCCGTCACGGCCGGCCAGGGCCGTGCACACCAGCCAGTCCGCGTGCTCGGAACCGCTGGCCATGGCCCACTCGCCCCGGAGCCGGTAACCGCCCGCCACCGGCTCGGCCAGGCCGGACGGTTTCACGCCGCCGACCACGAAGCCGTCGCCGTCCAGGAAGAGCCGCTGCGAGCACTCCCGGGGCAGGTAGTCGGAAAGCCTCCCGATCGCCCCCTGCACTCCCAACTGCCAGGAGACCGAGGCGTCCACCCCGGCCAGGGACTCCAGTACGCACATGCCCGTGGCCAGGGAGACCTGCCCCCCTCCGAACGCGCGGGACACCCACATACGGGTGAAGCCGGCGTCCCGCAGCGCCTCGAACACCTCACGCGGCATCCGGCGGTCCAGCTCCGCCGCGTCCCGGTGCTTCTCGATCAGCGGGGCGACCTCGTCGACCCGGGCGAGCCACTCGGCCTGGTCGGCCGTCGGAGCGGGTGTCGGCAGCCTCGGGGGCTGCGGTCGCTCGGTCATCGCAGGTGTTCCCTTCGTCACTACACGGGCTGGGCCTTGCGGGGGTGCGGCGGCACGAGGTCGTCAGCTGCGGGCGAGGGCCACCCACATCGGGAGGGGCCGGGGCCCCGTGGTGTCGGTCGGACGCCAGTTCTGGGTCTCCACGACGCCCGGTTCCAGGAGCTCCATGCCGTCGAAGAAGCGGGCCACCTCGTCCCGGGTGCGGCGCACCACGGCCTCGCCGAGCTGCTTGTCGAGCGCGTCCAGGGTGGCGTTCATCTCCGTGTCCTGGTCGTCCTTGGCGAAATGGGACACGGCGACGTAGCTGCCGTCGGCCAGGGCGTCGACGTAGACCGCGAGCAGCCGTGCCGCCTCGTCGTGGTCCTCGACGAAGTGCAGCATGCCGAAGAGGATCAGGGCGACGGGCCGCGAGAAGTCGAGTGTCCGCGCCGCCCGGGAGAGCACGTCCTGCGGATCGTGGAAGTCCGCCTCCAGGAAGGCCACGCTCCCATCGGTCTCGTCCGCCAGCAGATGCCTGGCGTACGCGACCACGACCGGATCGTTGTCCACGTACACGACCCTGGTGTCCGGTGCGGCGGAGCGGGCGGACAGGTGGACGTTGTCCATGGTCGGCAGCCCGCTCGCGATGTCGAGGAACTGGGTGATCCCGCACTCCGCGGCCAGGTGGCGCACGATGCGGGCGAGAGCGCCGCGTGCGTGCCCGATGTCGACCTTCACGCCCTCCACGCCGCCGGTCTCGCCGGGCCAGGCGGCGAAGGCGTACTCGGCGGCCTGCCGGTCCGAGGCGAAGTTGGCGGTTCCCCCGAGCAGATGGTCCATGACCCGGGGCACGTGCGGAACGAGCGGGTCGACGCCTTCCGGAGCGGTCTGCTCGGCAACCGCTGCGGGGCCGCTGTGGTGGTCCGACGGATTGCTACCCGACATGGCGCGGGCCTCCTGTTCTCGGTGGTCCGACGTCCTCGGCCGGACTCCTTGAGCGTGCTCGGGGCCGGACCGTGCGGATTCCGCCCGCACGCCCTCGCCCGGAGGGCGGTGCCGGGGGATGGGTGGGAAGCCGCACGGCCGGTCCCCTCCACCTTGGGGCGTGTCGGACGCGCAGACTTCTCCCTGCGTGCCCACCGGGGGCCGGGCGCTCCCGGCGGCGGCGCGCGGGCCGCCTCTGGGCAACGCGCGAGTAGCCCTGGCGGAGGGGGCGTTGCCAGGCTCGGCTTCGGTCGCAGATCCCTGCGGCGCCCGTGGCGTACAACCCCCGAGGACTGCTTATGACGGCTCAGTATGACGACATCATCGTCGGCGCCGGCTCAGCCGGTGCGGTGCTCGCCGCCCGCCTGTCGGAAGACCCGGGCAGGCGCGTCCTGCTGCTGGAGGCCGGGCCCGACTACCTGACGCGGCAGGAGACGCCGGAGGACATCCGCTACGGCAGGTCCATGTCCTTCGTCGGCCACGACTGGGGCTTCCGCGCCGACATCCGCGACGGCCGCAAGATCCGGTACCCCCGGGGCAGGACGACGGGAGGCTCCTCGGCGGTCGGGGCGACGGTCGGCCTGCGCGGTGTTCCCGCCGACTACGACGACTGGGCCGCGGCCGGCAACCCGGCCTGGTCCTGGTCGCAGGTCCTGCCGTACTTCCGGAAACTGGAGCAGGACCTCGACTACGGCGACAGCGCCCTCCACGGCTCCGACGGCCCCGTCCCGATCCGCCGTTGGCGGCCGGACGAGTTGGCGCAGGGGCAGACGGCGTTCCTGGAGGCCTGTCTCAAGGCCGGGTTCCCGGAGGTCCGGGACCACAACGACCCCGAGGCCACGGGAGTGGGCCCGATCCCCTCCACCCGGCCGGACCGGGACGGCCGCGCCACCACCGCCACGACGTACCTCCGTCTCGCCCGAGGGCGCCGGAACCTCGACGTCAGACCCCACACCCGCGTCGACCGGGTGGTGTTCGAAGGCGATCGGGCGATCGGGGTGCGGGCCGCGGCCGCCGACGGGGCCTTCGAACTCGTCGAGGGCCGGCGGATCGTCCTGGCCGCCGGCGCGGTGGCGTCGCCGGGAATCCTGCAGCGCTCCGGCATCGGGGCGGCCGAGGACCTGCGCCCCCTCGGCATCGACGTGCGCGCGGACCTGTGCGGGGTCGGCGCCAACCTGGTGGACCACCAGCGGACGGGCGCCTTCGTGGTGCCCCGGCCCGGTGTCACCGACCCGACCGGCCCCTTCCTGCAGCAGATCCTGCGCACCACGTCGCCCTGCTCCGGCGAGTTCAACGACCTGCAGTACTACATGGTGAACTACTTCGGGCTGGAGCCGTTCCCCGAGCTGCAGATGCTGGCGGGCGCGCCGGAGATCACCGGGGTGATGGTGGTGTCGCAGCGCCCGGGCTCCCGCGGGCGGATCCGGCTCGCTTCGGCCGATCCCGACGCGGCGCCCGCGATCGAGTTGAACTTCCTCGACGACGAGCGGGAGCTGGACCTCCTGGTCGACGGCGTACGGACCGCCTGGAGCCTGGCGCACCACCCGGGGATCCTGTCCCTGGGCCAGGACTTCGTGGTGCTGCGGGAGGCGATGATCGACAACGACGACATGGTGCGGCAGTACGTGAGGACCAGCCTCGACAGCGCCTACCACCCGGCCGGCACCGTCCGCATGGGCCCGGCGTCGGACCCCTCCACGGTGGTCGACGAGCGCGGCGCGGTCCACGGGGTGGACGCTCTGCACGTCTGCGACGCCTCGATCATGCCGGCCACGGTCCGGGCCAACACCAACCTGACCTCGATCATGATCGGGGAACGGACGGCGGACTGGCTGCGCCACGGCTGAGCGCGGCAGGACGAAGCGGCTCCGGGCCCGAGGGGTCCGGAGCCGCTTCGTCCTGCCGCGGCCGGCGACGGCTGCGGGACGGTCAGGAGGGGGTGGGGAAGAACCGGGTGACGAACGCCTCCCAGGCGCGTTCGCCGAAGAGGACGCGCTGCGGACGCAGCAGCCGGACCGGGACGCCGATCCGGTAGCGGATCCGCGGGCGGCGGGCGCTGATCGCCTTCTCGACGACCTGGGCGACCCGGCCCGCCCGGACCGAGGTACGCCCGCGGCCCTTGGGATGCTCCACTTCGCGGTAGGCCCCGTGCCAGTCGACGAAGTGCTGCCAGAAGTCGCGGTAGAGGTCGCTGTCGGTCTCCAGCCCGAGGTCGCCGACCGTGGTGGGGACGAACGACCCCAGGATCGGCGACGGCTCGATGACCACGACCTTGATCCCGCTGGGAGCAACCTCGAGCCGCAGGGAGTCGCTGACGGCCTCCAACGCGTGCTTGGTCGCCTGGTAGTAGCCCCGCCCGGGCGTGGCGAACAGGCCGAAGATCGAGGACATCATGACGATCCGGCCCGCCTGCTGGGCCCTCATGCCGGGCAGCACCAGCTGCGTCATCCGGGACAACCCGAAGAGGTTG
This sequence comes from Streptomyces sp. MS06, assembly GCF_047200655.1. NCBI lineage: Bacteria > Bacillati > Actinomycetota > Actinomycetes > Kitasatosporales > Streptomycetaceae > Streptomyces > Streptomyces sp. MS06. The sequence goes on along the minus strand of NZ_JBJZOJ010000027.1, from coordinate 93,209 downwards.
GTCTCGAACTGCCGGCGCACCGCCGCGACCGGGGTCTCGCCGATGGTGCCGTTGAGGCTGTAGGCGGCGTTGTTGACGAGGACGCCGACCGCCCCGTGCTCGTCCGTGATCCGGTCGACGGCAGCCGCCATGGACCGCTCGTCGGTGACGTCGACCCGCAGCGTCGTGATGCCCTGCTCGGCCAGGTCCTTGAGGCCGTCCGGGTTCCGTCCGGTGGCGTAGACCGGCCATCCCGCACGGTGCAGGCGCAGCGCGGTGGCACGTCCGGTTCCCGAGGAGAGGCCGCTCTGCGAACTGACCCCGGTGATGAGGACGGCCCTGGACGGCGTCACGCGTCACCCCCGGCCGGGACGTCCTGCTGGGATATGCGGCTCGCCGTGACGGAGGTGCCCAGCCCCAGGCCGTCCACCATGCGGGTGATGAAGTTGAAGAGCGAGGTGGTGAAGAACGCCTCGAGGAGTTCCTCGGCGGTCCATCCCGCGTCGAGAGCCGACTGCCAGTCCTCGTCGGTGATCTTGTAAGCCTCCCGCGTCAGCTTGGTCAGCAGCCGGAGCAGGGTCCTGGTGCGCTCGTCCACGGGGAGGTCGTCCACGGACGCCGCAGCCTCGATGGCCTCGCTGAGTTCCTCCGAGCCGCCGAACACCTGGAGGAAGAAGCGGTGCGTCCCGACGCAGTACGGGCACTGGTTCACCTTGGAGGTCCACGCGCAGATGAGCTCCCTGGTCCGGCGCGGCAGGACGCCGTCGAGGAAGATCCCCCGGTACCCGGCGAGTACCACCCCGAGGAGGTCCGGGCGGGTGGACACCAGCCGGAACATGTCCGGGACGAAGGGCAGTTCGGTGGCCTGCTTCACCTCCTCGTACAGCTCGGCCAACCGTCCGGTGGCCTCCTTCTCCTCGATCAGCGGGACACGGATTCCACTTGGTGCATCGCCCATGCTGGACTCACTTTCCTTGAGGAAGGGAAACCACGCCGCGCGGGATGTTGCGCCGGCGCAGCACCGGAACGGCCTCGGCCTGGAAATCGACGTCGGCGTCGAAACGCTTGATCATTCCCTCGATGACGAGGAGCGAAAGCAGGGGAAAGGCGAACTCGGGTGCCGGGTAGAGACCGAAACGCCTCTGGAGTTCGAAGAGCCGCCCGGCGAAGCGCGCCAGCTCGAAATCACCCGACCTGGCGCCCGACGCCGCCCCGACGAGTTCGCACAGCCCGGCCCGGAACGCCTCCAGATCGCAGTCCTCCGCGGTCCGCGAAGCGCTCTCGATCACGATCTGGGCGCACATCCAGCCGTCGCCCATGGCCATGTTGATGAAGAAGTCCGCGAAGGACCGCCGCACCGCGTCCGGCAGCCGGATGACGAAACCGGCGTCGAGGACCACCAGATCCGCGTCCCGGTCGAAGTAGAGGTTGCCGGGGTGCAGGTCGCAGTGGACCAGGCCGTCCACGAACAGCATCTCGTACACGGCGGCGAGCACCGCGCGGACCACGCCCCGCCGGGCGTCCGCGTCCAGCTCACCGGGTTCGAACCGGGCCAGTCCGCCCACGTACTCCATGACGACGGTCTCCGGGGTGCACAGCTCGGGCAGCGCCTCGGGGACGCGCACGTTGTCGAAGCCGGCCAGATTGGCGCGCAGCGCCGTCAGACTCGCGGCCTCGGCCCCGAAGTCGAGCTGGCGCAGGATCGCACCGCCCACCTGGGAGTGCATCAGACCGAACGGCATCCCCCGCAGCCCCGGGAGCGCGCCCATGATCCGCATGGCCGCGGCGGACAGGGCGAAGTCCTGGCGCATCACCCGCTCGATCCCGGGACGGCGGACCTTCACGGCGACCCGCCGGCCGTCGAGCGTCACCGCCTCGTGGACGGTGGCGATGCTGCCGCACGCGACGGGCTGCCGGTCGAAGGACCTGAACGGCCACGGAACGTCCCGGTACGCCCGCCGCACCGCCCCCTCGATGTCACGGAGCGGGGGCGGAGCCGCGGCGTCCGTGAGCCGGCCGAGCGGAACGGTGATCTCGTCCGGCAGCAGGTCCCGGCGGGTGCTCAGCAACTGGCCGATCTTGATGTAGGACGGTCCGAGCCGGCCGAGCAGCGCGGCCCAGCGCTCCCCGTTGCGCAGTGCCGGCCCGCCGGCGCCCCGCCGCACGCGGGAGGCGCACGCCGAGGCGGCGAACAGAACACCGTATCCGGACACGACGGCACCCGTGCGGATGCAGCGCCACACCAGGCCCGGCAGCCGGACCAGGCGTTTCGGGACAGCCCTCACTGTCGCCCCCTGTCAGGTGGATTCCCAGCGGGGCGACGGGTCGGACGCCCGAGCACCATCGTGCGGAGCCGGGCACCGGGGCGACTACTCCCCTCGTGCTCTGCCGAGGGCGCTCGGGGGCGGAGCGGAGGGGTTCAGTCGTCCAGGACCGGTGCGAGGCCGAACGAGGAGAACACGGCGGTGTCCTGGAAGACGGAGTTCCTGCTGATGCCGGTCGAGGAGACGGTGAGCACCTGGAGCGTGTGCAGCTCGAACACCCCCGACTCGCCGCGGCGGTAGGCGGCGAACGCCGGTTGCCCGTTCGCACGCTGCGGCACGAGACGCCAGTCGGCACCGGCCCTGCCGAAGAGCCACTCCATGAAACGGCCGTAGTTGTCCCGCCCCACGAACCAGTTGAGCATGGGCGGCATCTCCATCAGCACGTCGTCGGAGAGGATCTGCTTCAGTCCCTCGACGTCCGCCTTCTCGAACGCGGCCATGTAGCGCTCCACCCAGACGCGCTGATCGCTCTCGGACGGCTCGGAGATGCCCTCCTCCAGCAGGCTCTCGTCCCTCAACCGGGCCCGGGCCCGCTGCAGGGAGCTGTTGACGGAGGCGGACGTGGTGTCCAGGATCTCCGCGGACTCGGCGGCCGAGAAGGAGAGGACCTCCCGCAGGATCAGCACGGCCCGCTCCCGCGCCGACAGGTGCTGGAGGGCCGCGACGAAGGCGAGACGCAGGCTGCTGCGCTCGATCGCCGCACCCGCGGGGTCGGCCCGGTGGAGCAGGGAGTCCGGCAGCGGCTGCAGCCAGGTGACCTCACCGCCGTGGGCGAAGGGCTGAAGCGGGTCGCTGGCCGCGACCAGACCCGACGGCATCGGCCGGCGGTCCTTGCCCTCGAGAGCGGTCAGGCACACGTTCGTCGCGATCCGGTACAGCCAGGTGCGCACCGAACTGCGCGCGGGATCGTAGTCGCCCCGTGCCCGCCACGCCCGGAGGTAGGTGTCCTGCACCAGATCCTCGGCGTCCTGGACGGAACCGAGCATGCGGTAGCAGTGGGCCAGCAGTTCCGTCCGGTGGGGCTCGATCCGACGTTCGAAGTCATCGATGACCGCTGCCACGCAGAGTCCCTTCCCGCGCCTCCAGTTGCGGCCGACCTTAGCGCACGGAAACGGCGCGCACGGCTGCAGCGAAACGGGCGGGAGCCCTCACGCCGACGACCCGCGGCTTTGCGGGTCGGGCGGCGTGTTCCCGGCCGGGGGAACACCGCGCGGAAACGGCGTCTGCCGCCCATTACACCGGCGGAATCCGGTGACGGCTTCTCGGCGATTGCCCTGACGGCTCCGTCGTACTCATGGGGCAAGCGGTGAGTAGAGGCCGGTCGCACCCCTCGAAGAGGATGCACGCGAGGCCGGGAACCCCCGGAGCGAGTACCGAGAGGAGCGGGCATTTGACCAGCACCTGGGGTGCGTTGAGGCGCCGGATCCTGACGCCGAGCGAATCCGAGACCAAGCTGTCCGAACGCGGCTTTCACGAGAAGAGCCCGCAGGCGAGAAAGCAGTTGGAGGAGACCGGCGCGATGTTCCTGGCCGGCTTCGCCCACGCGGCGGAGGCCGGGCGCCCGAGCGACGCCGTCACCGGGCTGGAGTCGATACCCGAGCAGTTCCGCGGCTTCGGCTACGAGGGTGCGGGCATGGCCTTCGCGATCCGCGACGGAATGTCACCGGCACACGGCGGCCGGAACGCCGACTTCCTCCGCGGACGGGGAGCCGATCACGTCTACATGGTGTACGTCGGAGCGGGCTGGGCTCTCGGTCGGCTGCCGCGGTTCCTGTGGGGCCGGGCGACGGCCTCGCTCCGGGACCCGGTACTGCGCTGGCTGGTCCTGGACGGCTACGGATTCCACCAGGCCTATTTCCACACCCGCACCTATGTGCACGAGCAGTTCGTGGAACCCCGCTTCCCCTGGCCCGCCGAAGGGCCCTCCTCCTATGCGGGCCGGGTCGTCGACCAGGGCATAGGACGCGCCATGTGGTTCGTCCACGGTGCCGATCCGAGCCGGGTCGCCGACGCCATCGACGCCTTCCCCGAGGCACGCCGTGCCGATCTGTACGCCGGGTCGGGGCTGGCGGCCACCTACGCCGGAGGCGCCGACGAGCGCGAACTCCTGCTCTTCCGCGACCGGGCGGCAGCCTACGGTCCGCAGGTGGCCCAGGCCAGCGCCTTCGCGGCGACCGCCAGGGTACGCAGCCGGCTCGTGACCCCGCGCACGGAACTGGCCACCGGGATCCTGGCCTGCGTCACGCCGGAGGAGGCCGCGGAGGTCTGCCTCGGGTCGATGCCCGCTCCCGCGGAACGGGCCACGAGCGGTGAACCGGCCTTCGAGCTCTGGCGCCACCGCATCGCGACGGCACTGACCGCACGCACGAGCAGCACCTGACCACGGAGGACGCCGCATGCAGCCGACCGCGGGGCGAAACGTCCCGGACCGCCGGGTCCCGCCGGGTCCACGCAGGATGGCCGCCCTCGGCCTGCTGCCCCGGATGATCAGAAACCGGCTGGAGGTGATGGACCGCGTCGCCGCGGAGTACGGCGACGCGGCCAGGATTCCCCTGGGCCACAAGACCCTGTACCTGTTCAACCATCCCGACCACGCGCGGCACGTGCTGGCCGACAACGCCGCCGCCTACCACAAGGGCATCGGCCTGGTGCAGGCGCGCCGGGTCATCGGCGACGGCCTGCTGACCAGCGAGGGCGAGCTGTGGCGCAAGCAGCGGCGGGTGATCCAGCCGATCTTCCAGGCCAAGCGGATCGCGCGTCAGACCGAAGTCGTCGCGGCCGAGGCGCAGTCACTGGTCGAACGGCTGCGCACCCGGATCGGGGACGGCCCGGTCGACGTGCGCGAGGAGATGACGGCGCTGACGCTGGGAGTCCTCGGGCGCACCCTGCTCGACGCGGACCTGAGCGCCCACGACTCGATCGGCCGGTCCTTCGAGACCGTGCAGGACCAGGCGATGTTCGAGATGATGTCGCTGGGTGCCGTCCCGCTCTGGCTCCCGCTCCCCCGTACGCTGCGGTTCCACCGGGCGCGCCGGGACCTGCAGCGCATCACCGACGCCCTGGCGGCGGGCAGCGCTCGGCGCGGGAGCCGGGACGACGTCGTCAGCCGGCTGGCGGACTCCGTCCGCGAGGAACCGGACACCGCCGTCGCCCGACGCCGCATGCGCGACGAGCTCGTCACCCTGCTCCTGGCCGGGCACGAGACCACGGCCTCCACCCTGAGCTGGGCCTTCCATCTGCTCGATCGCCATCCCGAGGTCTGGGAGCGGGTGCATGCCGAGGCGGTCGAGGTCTTCGACCGCGGCCCCCTCACCGCCGACTCCCTGCACGGTCTCGGCTACACCACGAGAGTGCTCGAGGAGGTGATGCGCCTGTACCCGCCGGTGTGGATCCTCCCCCGCATCGCGCAGGAACCGGACACCATCGGCGGCTACCGGGTGCCTGCCGGAGCCGACGTGCTGATCTGCCCGTTCCTGCTGCACCGGCACCCGGACTACTGGCCCGACCCGGAGCGGTTCGACCCGGAGCGGTTCTCCACGAAGGGACGCACCGGCCGCGACCGCTACGCCTACATCCCGTTCGGCGCCGGACCGCGTTTCTGCGTCGGCAACAGCCTCGGGATGCTGGAGGCGACGATCGTCCTGGCTTCGGTCGCCCGCGAACTGCGCCTGACCACGCTGCCCGGCCACCGGGTGGAAGGAGAGCCCATGCTGACGCTCCGTGTGAAGGGCGGGCTCCCCATGAAGGTGGCGGCGGCCTGAGAGGACGTGTACGGGGCTGGGCCCGACTCCGGTGGGAGTCGGGCCCAGCCCCGTACACGTCCCCCTCAGATCACGAGCCGGCCCGCGCGGGCACCGGGGCCGCCGCCGCAGCGACGGACTCCCGGGGCTGCGACCGCTTCCCGTACAGGTGCGCAGCCCACCAGCCCAGTCCCCGGGCGGCGCAGACGATCGCCGTCGCGAAGAAGAGGGTGTACACCACGTTGAACGCCATGAGCACGCCGTAGACCATCGCGACCGAGCCGCCGAACATGAACTGCGCGCGCCCCTTGGACGGCGTGGTCCCCGGGTCGGAGATCATGTAGTTGCTGAACAGGACGAACGGCACGCCGGTCATGACCCCGAGCGCGGAGAACAACGAGACGTCCCAGATCCAGTGCCTGAGGAAGGCCTGGATGGCGAAACCGCCGAGCCATCCGACGATCAGGGCGGTGCGCTTGGTGAGAGCCGTGTTGAGGACGGTGCCGGCGGTCGCGATGATCAAGGCGATCATGATGCGGAAGTACGTGTTCGCGTTCTCCGTGAACTCGTACGGCTGCGCCACCGCAACCCAGGAGCTGAAGGCCAGCAGCGTCAGCACGATGCCGAAGTTGGACGGGTTCATGTAGTGCCGCATCCGACCGCCGATCGGGGCCTGGAGGATGTACTTGCCGCTGACGCCCACCATGACGCCGAAGAGCACGGGGCCGAAGCGGTCGTTGGTGTAGATCAGCATGTTCACGGCCAGGCTGGTGATGTGCGCGGGCAGCAGGAACTCGTACACCCCGCGGAACCCGCGCCCCCGGAACCGCGGAACGCGCCGGTGCGCCCAGGCCGCGACGGTCTCCAGGCCCAGGTCGGTCGTGTAGCCGACGGCCACCGCGAGGAGGGGGAAGATCCAGGCCTGCTCGAAGCCGAGCAGCGTGTATCCGAAGATGTTGAACACGCTGATCGACAGGGCGAAGTTGCGCAGTGCGATGTAGTGGGTGTCCTTGGGCCGGGGGGTGGCGGGCCCGGCCGGTCGTGCCTGCGGTTCGGCGACACCGGTCGCCTGTGCCCCGGAAACGGTCGCGGTCACTTCGAGACCTCCTGCACGGAGTCGGTGAGCATCAGGGAGTGGGTGCCCGGACCGAGGTTCACGTCCTGCCGGTGGAGGGCTCCGTCGACGTCGTGCCACCGGATCGTGGCCGTCACCGGGCCGTCGTGGTGTCCCAGTCCGAACCGGACCTGGAAACTGCGGTACCCGTCGTGCCCGCTGCCGGCATCCAGCTGCGAGATCTGCTCGTGGCCCGGGTAGCGCACGGTGACGGTGGTGCCGTAGGCGGGGGCCCCGGGACCCTCCAGGCCCGTGTCCGCCTTGCCGTCCGCGGCGGGACGGTACAGGTTCAGGGTGAGCACGTTGCCGACGGAAGCCGTGTTCGCGTAGAACGACGGCAGACCCCACTGGCGGGCCACCGCGAAGTCGAGGTGCCCGGTTCCGGTGGTGTCGGCGAGTGCGATGCCGCGCGACGGCGTGTCGTCGGAGAAGCCCAGTTCCTTGCTGATGTTGACGTACCGGCCGCTGGGGTTCTTGGCGAAGAAGGCGAAGACCTGGTGGCCCGACACGTCGTCACCGGGCTGGAAGTTCGGCCACATCGCCGGGTTGCTCAGCAGGTCGTCGTTCATCGTGGCCATCTCCTGCATCCACGGCCAGCGGTCGATGTCCCCCTGCAGGAAGCCGAGGGCCTGGACCACGTCCTGGTCGCCGTTGTTCAGGAAGTCCCCCAGTTTGACGTCCCAGGCCCAGCCGCTCCATGCCAGCCCCTCCTCGGAGGCCCGCTGCTTGAAGGGGGCGACGCCGGCCGAGAGCTTCTCGGTCATCTCCGCGTCCGACGAGGTCTGGTTCTCGAAGACGAAGTTGCTCTCCTCCAGCCCCCAGGGCTGCGTGATGTTGCTGACCATGAAGTCGAAGCGGCCCTTGTTGTGCATGTCGGCGAAGTCGACGCCCATGCCCTTGAAGGATCCGTCGCCCAGTACGAAGGACTTCGGCGTCCACGGGGTCCGCTCGCCGACCGCCTCGGTGAACCTGAGCCGGTCCGGGGTCGACCGGTTGTAGAGCAGATGGCCGTGGCCGAAGTCGTTGCCCACGTACATGTCGGGCTTGCCGTTGCCGGTCAGGTCCGCGGTGGCCAGCGCCAGGGTCCAGCCGGAGCTGGCCCGGAACGGTATCGCGCCGCGGTCCTCCGTGAACCGCACCGACGGCTTCTCCCCGGAGCTGGCGGACACCCAGCGCAGGAGGTGCAGCCCGCCGCCGTTCGTGGCGTTGGACAGGGAGTCGGGCATGTGCATGTTGTTGTGGCCCTGCGGATCCAGGATGCCGCCGTCGGGGAAGTAGTTGCCGACCACCAGAGAGGGGTGCCCGGTCCCCGTCAGATCGGATATCGCCACCGCGTCCGTGTTCCAGCGCGGACCCGCGTAGTGACCGTCCACGTCGACTCCGGCCACCACCTCCTGCCGCACGTACGCGTCCTGGGACACCGTCGTGGCGCTGGCCCTGGGGAGGAAGAGAACGGGGGTGCGCCCCCAGTAGAAGACCAGGAAGCCCATGCGTCCCGAGCCGGTGAAGTCGCCGATCATGCATCCGGTGGGGGCCATCGTGTCGTCCATCGGCAGCGGGGCCGGGTCGAGCACGAAGGGCTCGAAGCGGTCGGCGGCGGGCGCGGTCGGCGTGTAGGTGACGACGACCGAGTCGGTGCGGGTGTCGACCAGGCACATTCCGTCGGCCCGGCCGTGCCCCGTCAGATCGTTGATCGCCACGCTGGCCCCGACGGCCGACATCCATGAACGGATCTTGTAGTAGGCCGGGTTGACCTGCCTGACGGTATTCATCTTCTGCTGCTCGTAGCCCGCCGGGAAGGCGATCGGCATCTCCTTGAAGGAGTACCTCGCAGCGGTGATGGACGCCGCACCCGCCTGGGACGGGTTACCGACCACCAGGTACACGGCAAGGATCGCGAAGATCGCGGTGAATCCCGGGACGAGCGTTCGTAGTCTTCCGCGAAACACGGAGGCACCTTCCTGGTCCGGCGTCGACGGTCCCGACCACCATCCAGGCAAGGTCGAAGGCCTCGCTTCTCTGGCGTTGCCGAGCAGCCGGCCGGCCGCGCAGGGTGGGCCGGGCGCCGACGGGGGATCACGCGGCGGCCGACGCGGCGGGGACCGGCCCCGCCCCGCACGGTCCGGAGGGGCGACGGCCGGCGGACGGCGGGGGCACGCCGCCGCACCGCCGGTGGCCGGGCGCCGACGGGGGTCACGCGGCGGCCGACGGTGAGCGCGGCGCGAGTCGGTCCGAGCACGCGCCGCGGGCGTCGGGAAGGGCGCGGTGCACGGACGGCGCGGCGCGGGCGGCCGGCTTCGTCCCGGGCCACGGCGTCGGGCGGCGACCGAGGAGCGGACCCCGCGACGGGCAGCGACGCCCGGCGGGCGGCAGGCGGCGGGCGGGCTTCGGGCGGCAGGCGGTCGACGGTCGGCCGCCGACGAGAGGGGGGTCGACGGGCGGCGGGCGGCGGGCGGCGGGCGGCCCTTCGACCGGCGGCGGGCTTCGGGCGGCAGGCGGCGGGAGGCCTTCGGTGGGAGGCGGGCGGCCTTCGGCGGTCGGGCGCCGCCCGGCCTTCGGCGGTGGGGGGTCAGAATCCGTTGAGCGCCCAGCGGTCGCCGCGGATCTCGCCGGATCCGGGAACGGGCAGCTCGGTCAGTTCCGGTTTGAACAGGGGGGCGACACCCATCGCGGGTTCCCAGCAGGCGAGCGACTCGTCCTGCTCGACCTCGACCCGGTAGCCCCGGGCCAGGTCGTCCAGCACCCGCAGGACGAGACGGACCCCGAGCGGGGCCAGATGTTCGCGCCACAGGGAATCGGCGGTCGATCCCGGAGGGACGAGCACGTGCTCCTGCGCGGCTATGGGGCCCGCGTCCGTGCGCTCGGTCAGGTGGTAGACGGACCCGCCGGTCACCCGGTCGCCGTCGCGGACGGTCCACCGGATGGCATCGCGGCCGCGGTGCAGCGGCAGCAGGCTCGGGTGGTAGCCGAGGGCGGCCACCCGGGCGCGGGCGCGGGTCTTGCGCCCGATGAAGGCGTGCGAGTGCGCGGCGAGGATGACGTCGGTGCCGTCGGGCACGTGATGGGCGCGCAGGTCGGGGGCGGGAGTCCAGTCGATACCCCGGGGAAAGGCCCAGGCCCGCAACCGGTCCCAGGTCATGGGATCGGCGTCGTCGTCCGCGCTCGGGGCGGAACCGAGTCGCTTGCGCTGACGCGGCGCGGCCACACCCACGATCTTGTGCTCCTCGGCCAGGGCCTCCGCCAGAGTGACGGCGAACGCCCCCTGACCGGAAAGGTAGATGTTCACGGATTCTCCCGGTGGCTGCGGCTGTTTGGCCATTGAGCCTAGGTTCGGCCCGCACCACGGCACTGCTTCCGTATTGCCGAGTTCGGCACGGTGACCGCGGCCGCGGCGACCCGTGTGCCGCCGCGGCCGCGGCACGTTCCCGAGCGGCGCACGGCCGCAGGCCGGCGGGTCGGGCATCGCGGCTGGCCGGAACAAGTTGGCCGGGGCTCGCGGACCGGGGCGCCGGGCGCGCGGCCTCGCGGCCGTCGTGCGCCGGGATTGTCGCGGGCCGGCGCCCTCGCCTCACGGTCCACCGCGCTCCGGCAGTTCTCCGGCAGCCGGTCCGTCGGCAGTGCCGCGCGGTCAGTGCCGCGCGGTCAGTGCCGCGCCGTCAGTGCCGCCTCGAAGTGCTTCACCACGTCGTCGATCAGCTCTTCGCGGTAGAAAGCGGTGTCGTAGACCAGGTCGAGGGTGAGCCGCCCGTCCGCGGTCGAGCCGAAGAGGGTCGGAACGGGTCCACGTGACGTCGTGGCCCACCGGCTGTCGGTGACCCGCAGGCCGTCGGGCAGGGGATAGTCCTCGATGACACCGATGTTCGACACCATGAAGGAGATCGGCGGCAGCGGCACCGGCTTGCCGGCCGCGCCCTGGGAAACCAGTCTGCGCTGGATCTCCTCCTGGTCCAGGGCCTCCTTGAGCTGGGCACCGACGCGCCGGCCCACCTCCACGGGGTCGTCACCGGCCTCGACACCGGTGGAGCACACCAGCCGGGCCACACAGCAGAACGGCGCGTCCGGAGCGATCGGCGGATCCACCCGCGGTCGCAGGTCCACGGCGAAGGCCGGCGCGACCGGCAGGGACCCGGTGTCGGGGAACTGGGCACGGACCGCGCATGCCATCGCCCCGGTCAGCAGGTTGGTCACGGATATACCGCTCCGGCGGGCGGCGCCGACCAGCGCGGTCGTCGCCACCGGACCGAAGCTGAAGCTGCGGACCGCCAGCGCGCCGGGTGCGGCGGCGTCGCCGGCCAGCGTCAGCGGAGGGTCGGTGGCGGCCGGAGCCCGCACCGGCCCCGGCTCGTAGGCGGCGAGCAGCGCCTCCTCCAGGGAGCCCTCGAACGCGGACCGGCCGGTCGGCTCCGGCTCCGTTCCGCGGAGCAGGTCGGTGTAGTAACCCAGCAGCCGGCGCAGCAGGAGGGTGTTCAGACGGGCGTCGCTGCCGGCGTGATCGCCGGCGAAGCTGAGCACCGCCGCCCCCGCTTCCCGGGACAGCGAGATGCGGTACACCGGGCGGTCGGCTGCGAGGACGGCGTTCAGCTCGTCCGCGAGACCGTTCGTCCGCGGTTCGGCCAGGGCCAGCCCCGGTCCCTCGTCGGCCAGCTCCAGGGTGACCCCGCCGCCGTCCAGGGGGCGGAAGGAGCAGCGCAGCACGGGGTGATCGCGTTCCAGCAGGCGCACGGCGCGCGCCATTACCGCCGCGTCCACCTCCCCCTCGAGGGTGACGCTCGCCACGACCGGACCGATCTGGAAGCGGTGGAACATGGACTCGAAGAACGTCAGGGAACGTCGCTCGCTACTCATCTGCGGGCCTTTCGTGCGTCCGGTGGAAAGGGATCTGGCGGTCGTGGCCGGTCCGCCCGGGACAGCCGGGACGAACGGCACGGGGAAGGGCTCGCACCCCGGCGGGGCCGGGAGCGGTCCCGCCGGGGTGCGACGGGCCTGCACGCCCCCCGGTCGACGAGCCCGCGGATCGGGCCCCGGAGCCGGGCACGGCGCCGGGCACGGAGGCGGGCACGGAGCCGGGCACGGAGGCGCAACGCCCCCTGAAGCTCGTCGATCGCGCCGGGCGCCCTCCCTTCCCGGGCCCGCGCCCCGGCCCGGTTCGCCGGCAGGGGCGGCGGCTTCCGGGCAGCGGGCAGCGGGGGGTGTGCCGCTGCGGGGGCAGGCCGGCACACCGCCTTCGACCTGGCCGTGAAGGTGGTTCGGTACTCGGCTCGGGAGCCTAGCCACGACGCGGCGGGCGGGGCTTCTTCCTGAGTGCCGCCCGGAGCGCGGCACCCGCGCCGGCCGTGGGACGGCACTCTTCCCGGACCCCGGGCGGGCGAGGCCGATGAGTTTCGCGTCCGCGGTCGGTATATAGACCGAGCCCCGGCCGACGGCGGTACCTGCGCCGGCCCCCAGGGCGCAACTACCGAATGGAGAGAACCATGACCTCGGCAGGGTCGGCCGCGCATCCGGCCGCAGCACCCGATGCACAGTCCAGCCGGCGGTGGATGATGCTGGTACTGCTGCTGCTCGGACAGTTCATGGGCCTGGTCGACGTGTTCATCGTCAACGTGGCCATGCCCTCGATCGGTACGCAGCTGCACGCCTCCGGCGCGTCGCTGCAGCTGGTGGTGGGCGGCTACACGGTCGCCTACGCGATGCTGCTGATCACCGGCGCCCGGCTGGGTGCCCTGTACGGGCGGCGCCGGATGTATCTGCTGGGCGTCGTCGTGTTCACGCTCATGTCCGCGGGCTGCGCGTTCGCGCCGAACGCCGTCGTGCTGGTGGTGTTCCGGTTCGCCCAGGGAGCCAGCGCGGCCGTCATGGTGCCGCAGATCATGAGCGTCATCCAGATGCAGTTCACGGGCAAGGCACGCGCCAAGGCACTGTCCGCCTACGGTGCGGTGCTCTCCACCGGCGCGGTGGCCGGCCTGGTCCTCGGCGGGGTCATCGTCAGCGCCGATCTCTTCGGGGCCGGCTGGCGCCCGGTGTTCATGGTCAACGTGCCCATCGGCCTCGTCCTGATGGTGCTCGTGCCGCGGCTGCTTCCCAAGGACGTGCCGAGCGGCCGGCAGCGGCTGGACCTGCTCGGCCTGGCACTGGCGGTGCCCGCGGTGTTCCTGCTGGTCCTCCCCGCGGTCCTCGGGCACGAACTGGGCTGGCCGGCCTGGACCTTCGTCTGCATGGCCGCGGGAATCGTCCTGGCGTTCGCCTTCGTGCGGGTGGAGCGGCTGATCGCGGCCCGCGGCGGAGATCCGCTGCTGAACTTCGCCGTGCTGCGCGCCGCCGGAATGTCGGTCGGACTGCTGACCGTGGTGGGGGTGCAGCTCACCTACGGCGGCTTCCTGTTCGTCTTCACCCTGCACCTGCAGGCCGGCCTCGGCGAGAGCGCGCTGCGCGCCGGACTGACCTACATCCCGCTGTCCGTCGCCTTCGGCCTGACCGGCTTCTTCTGGCGCAAGCTGCCCGAGCGGCTCCACCCGGTGCTCGCACCCGCGGGCCTCGCCGTCTCCGCACTGTCCTACGGGCTGATCGCGGCCGCCATGCAGGACGGGACCGCGGGCGGGACCGTGATGTGGGTGGGCACCGTCCTCAACGGTGTCGGCATGGGGCTGTCGGTGAGTCCGCTGCTCACCCAGTCGCTGGTCAACGTGCCGATGGACAAGGCGGTCGACGCCAGCGGCCTGCTGACCACCGTCGTCCAGCTCGGCCAGGTGGCGGGGGTCACCGTCTTCGGCGCGCTGTACCTGACCCTCGTCAACCCGGTGAGCGCGGGCACACCGGCTCACGGCCTCGGCGACGCGATGGCGACGACCGCGACCTGGATCGCGGTGGCGGCCGCCCTCGGCGTGGTCCCCGGGGCGGCCCTCACACGCGTCGTCCTTCGCGCCGTACCCCCGAACCGTCCCAAGCCGGTGCCGGCGTCCGCCCCGGTCGCCTCGGACTGACCGGCGGCCGTTCCCGGCACGCCATCGCCGACCCCCACCGTCCGCCTGCGCTGCGGCCCCGCAGTCCGGGCGGCCGGTGGACGGGCGGTGGCCACGGGGCGAGAGCCGGTTGACGAGACGCCTCCCACCCGCGATCGAGCGTGGCATCACCGGCCCCGTCCGGTCTTCGCGGCCTGCGCCGACCGATGGACGACGCGCTCTTCGGCGGCGATCCTCCGACAGCGACCGGCGCCCGTCACCCCGACTCACACCGTGCAGATGCGTCGAACCTCACCGTGCACCGGCTCGGCGGGCCGTCGCCCTCCCCTAAGATTGAAGAGTTCTTCAATTCACTAGTTGCTTCGTAGAGCACATCCCGGCTCTCGGCAGGCACGGAGGAGGTGTCCGGGTGGGCGGGTTCCCCGAGGCTCTGATGGAGCGTGTACGGGCGGCGCGGGCCGGACTGGAAGCCGCGCTGGAGACCCAGGACGCCTATGAGGTGGCGGTGGCGCAGGACGAGCTGGACGACGCGGTGCGGATAGCGCGCGCGAACGGCGTCGACGTCGAGGCGGACGCGGTCCCCGAGGAGGGCGAGGGATGATCGGGATGCAGGTGCCGCTGTACGAGGCGAAGGCCGAGTTCTTCCGGATGCTCGGCCACCCGGTGCGCATCCGGGTGCTGGAGCTGTTGCAGGACGGGCCGAAGCCGGTGCGGGAGCTGCTGGCGGCGGTCGAGATCGAGCCGTCCAGCCTGTCGCAGCAGCTGGCGGTGTTGCGCCGTTCCGGGATCGTCACCGCCACCCGGACCGGATCGACGGTGGTGTACGAGCTGGCCGGCGGTGATGTCGCCGAGTTGCTCGCCGCCGCACGGCGGGTCCTGTCGGTGCTGCTGGCCGAGCGCCAGGACCTGCTGACGGAGCTGCGCCGGACGGATCCGGTGCGGTGAGCGGCGAAGCCCACGGGTTCCGGACGCCCTGGCACCGGGGCAGGACCGCCGCAGCCGCCGAGCACGTCCGGCCCGTGGGGACTGCGGTCCGGTCCGGTCCGGATACCCCCGTAGGCATGCGTGGCAGAGACAGGAGAGGGAGTCGACATGGGGCGCCGTGACTCGAAGGACCGGGACGAGGAGAGCAGGAAGGAGCGCGGCGTCGCGCTGCGCGCCTTCTTCTACATCTTCGGAACCCACATCATCGCCGCGTGGTTGATGCTGCTGTTCTATCTCGGTGGTCACGCGAACAAGTGACCCACCCGGCCTCGCCGGTAGAGCCGATCGGCCCCGGTTCGAACCCGCACGGCCCGTGGATCCGTCCTGCCCCGAGATGATCGAGTGCTCCCCGGGGCGGCCGTCCCTCGGCTCTCCCGAAGCCTGCGAACGGGAGGGCGGCGAGGCCGCGCCGGAAGACGTACGGCGCACAGATGAGGACCTCGTCAAGTGATCGCAATAGTGGGCCACCCGGATCTGACCGGGCCCACGTTCGCGCTGCTGGAGGAGGAGCTGCGCTCCCGGCTGGCGGAGTTCGCGCGGGCGGGCCGGGCGGGGCTGGTGCGCGCCGGGCAGGGGCTGCCGGTCATCGCGGGCAGGGCGGCGCGGGCCGCGGGACTCGCCCTGGTGACGGTACTGCCGAGCAGGAACGGCGTGCCCGCCGCTCTTCGGGAGGCCGATCGAAGGGCCGCCGGGGAGTTGCTGCTGCTCTCGGAGCAGGTGCGCCTGCTGGACTACGACCCGGCCGACCGCGATGCCCGCATAGGCGCGGACGAGAACCTCCTGCGTGCCTGCGGCCGTCTGCTGGCGGTGTGGGACGGCTCGCCGTCCAACGGACGGGACGCGACCGCGCACCTGGTGGCCTTCGCACGCGGCCTGGGCATCGATGTCGAGGTGCTGTGGCCCGCCGGAGCGGCGCGTACCGCCGCCGGCGAGACGTCGTGAACGCCGAACCGGGCTCCCGTGCACGCCGGGGGAACCGAGCCGCGAGGAGGCGTCGAAGCTGCCGGGCAGCGGGCGGGCGGGCGGGGCGAGCGCCTTCACCCGGCAGGCGCTGCCCGCCGTCCGGCAGGTGAAGCACCTCCCGGACGACGGCGCCGTCGTGATCCTCCCCCACCTCGCAGCGCCGTCGGACCCCGCCGGGAGACGGCCGCCGATCGAGGGCCTTCGCTACGTCGGCGGCTTCGCCTCCCGCTGCGCCGTCTGCAGGTCGGCCAGCAGTTCGGCCTGCCCGGACAGGACCCCGGACAGGATGGTCCGGGCGACTCTCAGCAGCTCCACCACATGCGGGCTGGTCAGCGAGTAGTAGACCGTCGAGCCCTCCTTGCGGGTCACCACCAGGTTCGCGCGCCGCAGTACCGCCAGCTGCTGGGACAGGTGCGCGGGCTCGATGCCCACCTCGGGGAGCATCTCGGCAACCGCGTGCTCGCGCTCGCTCAGCAGCTCCAGCACACGGATGCGGGCCGGGTGGCCGAGGGTCTTGAAGAACTCGGCCTTCAGTTGGTACAGCGGCGTACTCATCGCGCGGTCCTCTCCCCCTCCCGGGAGCAGAGCCCCGCCGACCGGTCCTTGGCGCATCGCGTCCACCCTCCCCCACCCTTCGGGCGGGGGGACCCCCACCTCGCTTCACTCGTCACAAACATGTGGCCCATCCTCGCCCGCAGTGCCCGTCGGACCCACAGGGGGGATCGAGCCGCCGAATCCAAGGATGACAACCTCATAAGTTGCTAACATTAGCAATTTCGTACATGAGGCGGGAGAGTCTGCCGAGAATCACGTCTCCGCGCGGCCCGGCCGCCCCATGGTGCACCCCCTCGTCCGCCGCCCCGCGGCGCGTCCCCGTGGTGGCCGCGTGCCCCTTCCCCGGGCCGGAGGACCTGCTCGGTGCCGGAGCGCCGGTGTGCGATCCGGCTTCGCAGGGAGCGGGTCCCCCGTCGGCGGAGGCCGCCGCCGCGAAGGCGGACTGTGAGGGCACCGGCGTGAGCCGCCGGTCCGGTGTCCCGCTCTCGCGCGTCAGGCCTTCTTGACGACGCCGGACTTGAGCTGCATGGCGCCGAACCCGTCGACCCTGCAGTCGATGTCATGGCCGTCCACCCCGTCGACGAGACGGATGTTGCGCACCTTGGTCCCCGCCTTGATCCCGCTCGGGCTGCCCTTGACCTTCAGCGTCCTGACCACGGTCACGGTGTCCCCGTCGGCGAGGACGTTGCCGACGGAGTCCCTGACCACCCTGTCCTCGCCGCCGCCTTCGGCTGTGGCCGGCGGCGACCACTCGTGTCCGCACTCGGGGCAGACCAGCAGCGCGCCCATCTCGTACGTGTGGACGCCGGAGCACTCCGGGCAGGGGGGAAGGGAATCTTCACTCATCACATCTCACTTTCTCGTTCGGGTGAGCCGGTTCCCGGTCGGGGGGACCGAGGTCCGTCAGGCGGGCCAGCCGTCGGTACGCCACTCCCGCTGCCCCTCCCCGCCCGGGCCGTCCCCGCCCGGGCCGTCCCCGGTGTGGGCGGCGAGTGCCGCGGCCAGGTCGGGGTGGACCGGGATGTCCGGGCCCTCGTTCGCCGGGACGAGGGAGCCGTCGGCGGGAATGGCGGCCAGCTCCAGACCCCGCCCCGCTTCGGCCAGGCGGCGGGCGGCGTCGGTGATGGCCAGTTGGCCCTCGGCCGACCAGCTGCGCAGCCCCGTCAGGTCGACGACGACCGGTCCGGTGCCGCGCGCGGCCACCCAGCCGACCGCGCCGCTGAAGCGGTGGACCGCCTCCCGGCCCAGATGGCCCGCGACGGACAGGACGCCCAGGTCCTGCTCCACGGTGTAGCGCCACTCGATGGTCATGTCGTGTACTTCCTTGCGCGAGTTGCCGGCTCGGGGGTCTGCTCTCCGGTCACAGCGGCAGCGTGATCCATATGCTCTTGCCCTGGCCGTCGGCGTCGGGGCGGACGACCGCGGTGCCGCTCAGAGCGAGGGTGAGTTCCATGACGACGGCCAGGCCGCTCGTGCCGGTGTCGGCGAGTGCTCCGTACAGCGGCGGCACGTAGGGGTGCCGGTCGTGCACGGCGAACGCCAGGCACCCCTCGCCCGCCGCGTAGATCACCGTGAGTCGCGGGGAGAGCGCGGCGGCGTGGCGAACGCTGTTGGTCACCAGCTCGCCGAGGATCAGCAAGGCCGGGTCCACCGCGGGGTGGCGCAGGCCGACGCCCCACTCGACCAGGGCCCGCTCGGCGGTCACCCGGGCCGTGCGGACCGCGGCCGGCGCAGCGGGCAGGGTGAGCACATGCCGGTGCGGCAGCGCTTCCAGCCGCGAGGACATCAGTTCTCCGTGCCCCGGGTGAGGCGGAAACCGGTGACCGTCTGAGGATGGATCCGCACGATCGTGTCGTGCGGGCCGCGCGCCCAACCGGCGAGCCTGCGCCGGTAGTGCGCGATCTCGTTCGAGTCGGTGAGCGCGTCCGCGGGGCCGGTGGCGGTCACCGTCCAGCCCTTGCCCGTCGCCGCTCCTATCTCGTCCACCTGGTACGTCGCGGTCGGCGGCACCGCGGCCGCCTGGATCGGCGTACGCACGATCAGGCGGCCGTACTCCCACACATGCCACGCCGGCCGGACGATCGCGGCCTCCCGCTGCACGTACACCAGCCGTCCCAGCGTGCTGCCCTCCAGCAGCCACAGGGCCTCCGTGCCGGAGACCTCGACCATGCGCAAACTCGCCGGGGCAGTACTCATCGGACCGTTTCCTCGCTGGTGACGTCGTTCTTCCGCGGGGGAGCGGCGGGCAGGATGCCGACCGTTTCCAGGTGGCCGCGCGCGGCCCTGATCGCTTCGGGCGTGGTGGCGAACTCACGGCCCTCCAGGCGGAGGAGGTCGAGGGCACCGACCGAGTCCAGGACCCGGCGATGGCCGGGGCGTATGCCGGAGGTCATCACGGCGATGCCGCGCCGGTTCAGTTTCTCCACCACGTCCCTCAGCACCAGGGCACCCGTGGCGTCGATCGTCGACACGCGCGACATCCGCAGGATCACCACCCGTACGTCGGCGACCTCGGTCAGCTCCAGCAGGAAGCGGTGGGCGGCGGCGAAGAACAGCGGGCCGTCGATGCGGTACGCCACGATGTGCTCGGCCAGCAGCAGATGCTCCTCGGCGCCGTGGTCGCCCCGGTCGAGCGGCACCTGGTCGAAACGGGCCTGCCTGGCCACCGCGCGCAGGGCGAGGGCGCCCGCGGCGACGAGGCCGATGATGACGGCGTACACGAGGTCGAGGGCGAGGGTGGCCACCGCGGTCGATACGAGGATGACCGCGTCCGAGCGGGTCGCCCGGGCCATCGCCTTGAGCGAGCCGACCTCGACCATGCGGACCGCGGTGGCGAGCAGGACACCGGCGAGCGCCGCGAGGGGGATCCTGGAGACCATGGGGGCCGCGGCGAACACGATCACGGCGAGAACCGCGGCGTGGGTGAGGGCGGCGAGCCGGGATCCCGCCCCGGAACGGACGTTGACGGCCGTGCGGGCGATCGCGCCGGTGGCCGGCACGCCGCCGAACAGCGGGGCGGCGATGTTCGCGAGTCCCTGGCCGAACAGCTCCCGGTCGGGGTCGTGCTTCTGGCCGACCGTCATACCGTCGGCGGCGGAAGCCGACAGCAGCGACTCAAGAGCGCCCAGCGCCGCCACCGCCACCGCCGAGGACAGCAGCGAGCCCAGCGCACCGAGGTCCAGGAAGGCCAGGGAGGGAGCGGGCAGCCCGGACGGCAGCGCACCGATGGGCTTCGCCTCGTCCAGGCCCGCGACCTGCACCACCACGGTCGCGGCGATCACCGCGAGGATCGAGAAGGGAACCGTGGGGCGCCACCGGGCACCGGCCAGCATCACCACGACCACCCCGACCGCCAGCCCGACGGCGGTCCAGTTCGGGTGGCGGGCGAACTCCGCCAGCGCCTGTCCGGCGGCCACCACGGTGTTCTCGGCTTCCGGCTTGGCCACGCCCAGCGCGTTCGGCACCTGCTGGAACCCGATCACGCAGGCGATACCGAACGTGAAGCCCTCCACGACCGGCGCGGGCACGTACTGCATGTACTTCCCGGCCCGCGCCACCGCCAGGGCGACGATCATCAGCCCGGCCAGCAGTCCGACGCTGAGCACACCCGTCGGCCCGTACTCGGCGGCGATCGGGACCAGCACCACGGTCATCGCCCCGGTCGGCCCGGACACCTGAAGGTTCGAGCCGCCGAAGACCGCGGCGAGCGCACCCGCGACGACCGCGGTGGCCAGCCCTGCCTCCGCGCCGAGGCCGGAGGAGACGCCGAAGCCGAGCGCGAGCGGCAGCGCGACGATGGCCACCGTCAGACCGGCGAGCAGGTCACGCCGGGGATCACGCCGCATCTGCGCGAGGTCGCCACGGTGGGGGAGGAGCCCGGTGATCCGTGCGAGGACCGTCTTCATCGCCCGGCGCCCCCGGCTTCCCGCAGCTCGGCCGGCAGCTCCCGCACCGGCTTCGGCGCCTGCAACAACTGCGGCACCCCTGTGCGGACCGGACACCCCAGCATCCGGAAGAACTCGGCCTCGGCCTGGTACAGCGGAACGGACACGACACCTCGGCTTCCTCTACACGCCCCACCGGGCCCGACACGAACGGCTGTGCCCGCGGCTACTTGCGGACACAGGCAAAACATCATCTAACCAATTGCGAAATTTAGCAATTACTACATCCGTTCTCAGGCGATTCTCGTCGGTGACACCCCTCACCTTGTCCTTCTCCGCCCGCCGGATCACCCCGACCGCCAGGGCGACATCACGGAGGCGGCGAGCCACCAGTCGTCCCGAAGCGCCCGCAGGTCGTCGTCCGCGTCACACCGGTCACGCCCGACCAGGGCATCTCAACAGGAGCACCCCACAACGCGGGAGAGGCGTAGCGGGTGCCGGAGGCGGTACGACCGAGCCCGGCGGCCTGCCGGGTCGGGGCGAGAAGGTCCTGATAGCGGTCGCGGGTCCGACAGCCGGCACGAACCCGAGGTCACCTCTCCCACCGCACCCGCCTGCTGTACTGGCTGGTCGTCACCGGCCCGCTCCTCCACCACTCCCGGTGGGCACCGACGTGCCCACCGGCGGGCACGAAAAATACCCTCCGAAGCCGCGTTTCCGCAGTTCAGAGGGCATTTACGGGGTGGAGCCTAGGGGAGTCGAACCCCTGACATCTGCCATGCAAAGACAGCGCTCTACCAACTGAGCTAAGGCCCCTGGAAGGAGACGTCCACCCGGACGGGATGCGAACCCGGTGGGCGCCCGGTACAGAGTACCGGGTCGCCGGGGGTATCCCGCAAAGAGATTGGGGTCCCGGCGGACGACCACGCTCCGTAAGATGCTCGGCGTGGTTCGCTACAGCGAACCCGGTTCTGGGGAAGCGATGGGGAGACGCAATGGACGCCGCACAGCAGGAAGCCACGGCGAGAGCGCAGGAACTGCAGCGGAACTGGTACGGGGAGCCGTTGGGGGCGCTCTTCCGTAAGCTCATAGACGATCTCGGCCTGAACCAGGCGCGTCTCGCGGGCGTGCTCGGGCTGTCCGCACCGATGCTGTCGCAGCTGATGAGCGGTCAGCGGGCGAAGATCGGCAATCCTGCCGTGGTGCAGCGGGTGCAGCTCCTTCAGGCGCTGGCGGGGCAGGTGGCGGACGGCAGCGTCAGTGCGGCGGAGGCCACCGACCGCATGGAGGAGATCAAGAAGTCGCAGGGCGGTTCGGTGCTGAGCAACACCACGCATTCGACGAGCAGTTCGGGTGCGCCCACGGTCAAGCGCGTGGTCCGCGAGATCCAGTCGCTGCTGCGCTCGGTGGCCGCCGCCGGCGACATACTCGAAGCGGCCGACTCCCTCGCCACGACCCAGCCGGAGCTGGCAGAGTTCCTCCGTGTCTACGGCGCCGGCCGTACCGCCGACGCCGTCGCGCACTACCAGTCGCACCAGAACTGAAGGGACCGCGGCCCGGCGAGCGACGGGTCCCGGGCGTCGGACCATCCGCCGGGCACGGGGGGCGACGGTTGAGCGGGCAGCACGAGAAGGCTTCGCAGCGCCCGCCGCGGGGGACGCACGGGGGCAGGCGCAGGGGGATGCACGGGGGCAGTCGCAGGGGGATGCACGGGGGCAGTCGCAGGGGGATGCACGGGGGCAGTCGCAGGGGGAGGAGCAGCACGCAGCGATGGGTGAGGTCTTCGCCGGCCGGTACGAACTGGTCGACCCGATCGGACGCGGGGGCGTGGGCGCCGTGTGGCGCGCCTGGGACCACCGCCGCCGCCGCTACGTGGCCGCCAAGGTCCTCCAGCAGCGCGACGCCCACTCGCTGCTGCGTTTCGTGCGGGAGCAGGCGCTGCGGATCGACCACCCCCACGTCCTCGCACCGGCCAGCTGGGCCGCCGACGACGACAAGGTCCTGTTCACCATGGACCTGGTCAAGGGCGGTTCGCTGGTCCACCTCGTCGGTGACTACGGGCCGCTGCCACCGGCCTTCGTGTGCACCCTGCTCGACCAGCTGCTCGCAGGTCTTGCCGCGGTGCACGCGGAGGGCGTCGTGCACCGCGACATCAAGCCCGCCAACGTGCTGCTGGAAGCGACCGGTACCCGCCGCCCGCGGCTGCGCCTGTCCGACTTCGGCATAGCGATGCGGTTGGGCGAGCCGCGGCTGACGGAGACCAACCTCGTGGTGGGCACGCCGGGTTATCTCGCTCCCGAGCAGATGATGGGCGCGGAACCGGACTTTCCCGCCGACCTGTTCGCGGTCGGTCTGGTCGCCCTGTACCTGCTGGAGGGCGCCAAGCCGGACACCAAGGCGCTCGTGCAGCACTTCGCCGAGCACGGCACCCCGGACGCGGCCCGGGGCGTTCCGGAACCGCTGTGGCAGGTCGTGGCGACGCTGCTGCAACCCGACCCGGAAGCCCGCTTCCGCACCGCCACGGGGGCGCGCAAGGCGCTGGGCGCGGCCGCGGAGCTGATGCCGGAGGAGGGCCCCGACGAGGATCTGATCGAGATCTTCGATCAGATCGGCCCCTTGCCTCCGGGGTTCAGGCCCGAGGGTCCGGAGAAGCGGGTGAGGCCGAGGGGACCGGCGGTTCCTGCGGAGCCGGCCGTACCGGTGCCGCTCCAGGGACCGGCGGCACTTGAGGGACCGGCGGCACTTGAGGGACCGGCGGCACTTGAGGGACCGGCGGCGATCGAAGGCTTTGAAGGGCCGGAAGGGCCGGAAGGGCCGGAGGAGTGGGAAGGGGCGGAAGGGCCGGGGCGGCCTGCGCGGTCGGCGGGGAGCACGGGGCCGGAGGGCCCGGAGCAGGCCGAGCAGCGGGCGGATGCCGCCGCGCCCCCGCGCGCGGAGTCCGTCGGCTCCCCCGGCGCCGGGGGAGCCGACGCCCCTGCGGAACCGGTCAGCATGTCGGACACCGGGAGCTTCCACCTCCCACCGCCCCGGACCGCAACCCCCTCGCCCCGGTCGGCGCAGGCCGAAACCCCCCGCACACCACCGGCACCGCAGGCCCAGCCCGTTCACCAGGCGCAGGGACCACAGGGACCACAGCAAGTGCAGCAGGACAGCGGAGCCCAGGCCTCGACGCCGCCCCCGCCCCCGGTTCAGGTCCACGCCCAGGCCCGGCCGCAGCCCCAGGCGCCGCAGCCGCCGCTCCTCCCCCCGCCCTCGCCCTCGCCCTCGCCCTCGCCCCAAGGGCACCTCCACCCCACGCCTCCTCCGCAGCCCCCTTCCCCCACCCCCTCCTCCCACGCACCGCACGAGCCGCACGCGCCGCAGGAGTCGACCTACGTCCTGCCCCCGCAGCCGTCCCGCGACCACCGCCCGAACGGCCGACGCACCGACGACGACCACCTCCCCCCGTACGCCCACCGCACCGACGCTCCCACCGCCACGTACACCACCCGCGGCCCGCAGACCCCTTCCGCCCCTACCGCCCCCATCGCCCCTCCCACCCCGCACGCGTCGCCGCGCCGGCAGCACTCCCGCGACCCGGTGGCCGACGCCGCCGCCCGGCGTACCGGGCACCGCTCGGCGGCCCACGCCGCCCGGCGCAGCCGGTCCGGCCCGCCCGCCGCCGCGGCGGTGCCGATGCTGCTGCTCGCGCTGGTCTGCTACGCGGTGGGGTTCTGGGCGCTGACCCGTGTCTGATCGGCCCGGCGACGCGCGGTGACCGTCCAGATGCCGAGCACCGCGAGCAGCACCGTGCCGGTGCCGATACCGCCGACGGCGAGGGCCCGCATGGCGGTGTTCCCGCCCGCGCTGCCGACGAGCGCCGTCCGACGGTCCTCCTGCGGGACGGTGAACAGGTCCCGCGGGACGGGCTGGCCGGCGTATCCGGGGCCGGACGGCTGCCCCGTCCCGTGGATCCGCACCCGCAGCACGAGTCCGAACGGCCCGTTCCCGACCTCCGCGGCCACCTGCGCGGCAAGGTGGACCACCAGGTAGTAGGAGCCCGCGAACCGCAGGGCGCTCTGGGTCTGGCGGATGGCGTACCGGTTGCGGTACTCGACCGGTGGCAGGGCGGGGAGTTCGGCGGTCCGCTGGCTGCCGTCGTAGGCGACCGTGGTGTCGTCGACCTCCGCGCGCACGGGGTTGTAGAGGGAGAGGCGCAGCGCCGCGGCCACGTGGCGGCCCCCGCCGGCCGCGCTGCCCAGTTCCGCGACGGCGGACAGTTGCCGCCCCCAGTCGAGGGGCACCTTGTAGAAGAGGGTCTGCCCCGGGGTCACCCGCGCGCTCCACGCGCCCTGGCCGATCGGGGTGGCGGCGGTGAATCCGGCGCCGCCGGGACGTGCCCGCGGTTCGCCGGACCGAGCCGCCGGAGCGGCGGAGTCCCAGGCCTCGGGTGCCCGTGTCGCGCCGGTCTCCTTCAGCGGGGGCTCCGCGGCGACGGCCAGCTCGATCTGCCACGGGTCGTCCGCGGTCGGTGCGGCCGACGCCGGGGAACCCGTCCTCATGCGCTCCGCGACCACGTAGTACGTACCGGCGTCCTGGCATGTGGAGCGGCCCGGCACCACCGCGCGCGCGACCCACGCGGTGATCGGCCGCGCACTGCGGGCGGCGCCGACGACGGCGGTGTCGTTGGAGCAGTAGTGGCTGTCGGCGTCCTGCAGCGACAACCGGATCCCGTCGCCCGCGGAGAGTGCGGAGCCGGGCGGGGGCACGGCGGTGGCTGCGACGTACGCGGTCGATCCGGCGTCGAGTTCGAGGCGGTAGTAGGTCTTCCCCGCGTGCGGGAGGGTGCCCCGGTAGTCGGCGCCCGGTTCCAGCCGGGCGGCGTCGGAGGTGCCGGTCGCCGCGGCGACGGACCGGGCGTGCGGGTCGAAGGCGTAGCCGGCCGGGTCTCCCGTGCCGTCGGCGAGAGCCGTCGGCACGGGGAGCGCCGCGAGGACGCCCAGCACTGCTCCCGTCACGACCGCGCGCGCCAGGGCGAGCACTCGGGGACGGCGCGCGGGCCCGGACGGGCCGTGCCGGAAAGCCCGTGTCCCGGAGGGTCCCCGGGTGAGGGCCCCGGCGCCGCGGTCCCGGCGCACCGATCGGGTGTCGGGATCCGGGGTCCGGCTCCCGGCGGTGCTTGCTGCGGCCGCGCTCCGGGTCCGCAGCGTACGGGCGCGCGCGCCGCGCGCCGGTCCCCCCGCCGTACGCCGTCCCATGTCGCGCCCCCTCCTCGTCGCGGGGCCGGACCGTCGCGGTCCCGCCCCCGGTGGATGCCCCCGGCGGACACCGCCCGGCGGGTGTGCCCCACGGGCAGTGCCCCGTGGAGGCGGTGCGGCGGGCGGTACGCACAAAACCCCGACCGCTCCGGCGGTCGGGGCCTGCTCAGTTTTCGGTGTGGGTGGTCACGAACCCGTGGGCACGGAGTCGGTCGCCTCCGTCCACAGATCCTGCTCGGCGCGATCCGCCTGGATCTGGCGGTACACGAGGAGCCCGCCGATGGCGGCCAGTGCGACCAGGAGAAGCTTTTTCACCGCGCGACCTCGTCTTTCCTTGACGTAGGGGACCTCTGGCGCCCGACTATACACACCGACCGATACCGATCGGTGACCTGCGCCGGGCCCCAACTCCCGGCCCCGACGGCGCAGTAGGAGGGCATCCGGCCGTCCTGACCGCAGGGTGGTCGCACCTGCGCGGACGGTTACCTTTCATCCGTGTTGCCGACGCTTCCTCCCTCTCCACCCGTTCCGGGCCCTTCTCATCTCCCTTGCGCCCATCCGAGTGGTGTTCATCAGAAGATCACCGCGCCACGGGCGTCGGTCCGCCGCTTCGCGATCCGCATACACATCATGAGGAAAGTACGCAAATCGCCCAACCCGAAAGTGAGGGGCCATGGCCCGGAACCAGGTCGAGAAGCTGTGGACCACCATCGTCACCGCCATGCTCACGCTGTGTGCCGCGCTCGGACTGATGACCACGACCGCCTCGGCGGCCGTACCGCACACCGGGTCGGCCGGCAACAGCAGGACGGAGACGCCCGTGGGCGGCCCGAGGGTGCCGATCCCCGCACAGGCCTCCCGACCCCGGCCGCACACCCGGTCCCTTCCCCCCACGATGAAGCAGCGCATCCGCGCCGAGGCCCACGGCTCGTCCCCGAACTGCCGGCACCGCAGGTCCGCGGAGGCCCGGGCGGCAGCCCTCACCCAGCGCGCCCACCGGACGGGCACCGACCGGCCGCCACGCGAAGCGACCACGACCCTCCGGCACTGAGGCGCTGAGGCGCTGCGGCGGGGCACCGAGGCCCTACCCCTCACCCACTTCTGACAGCACGGCGAACCGCGTACCGCACCACCCCGCGCACGACACGGCCCGGCCGCTCGAGAGAGCGGCCGGGCCGTCGCCGCGTGCGCCCCGGAATGCACAGCGCCGAATGCTCCGAAGAGGCCCTCCCCGGGACCGGCGTGACAGGCCGGACGCGTCGGTCTGCGTGCAAACGGAGAGGAGATCGGCCGGGATCCGGAGCCGGGAGCTACGACGCGGGCAGGGCCGCCGCGCCCTCCTCCGCCGGAGCCGCCGAGGGCGCCGCGCCGTCGTCCGCCGCGCCGGCCGCACGCCTGCCCAGCAGCGTCTCGACCGCCAGGGCACCGGGACCGAGGCAGGCGATCAGCAGGAACGCCCAGCAGAACTGGACCGCGGGCTCACCGCCGTTGCGGATCGGGAACAGGTCGTGCGACTGGTGGACGCTGAAGTAGGCGTAGGCCATGGAACCGGAGCAGACGACGGCCGCGGTCCGCGTGAACAGGCCCAGGGCCACCAGGACTCCGCCCACCAGTTGGATGACGGCGGCCCACCAGCCGGGCCACTCCAGGGCGGGCACCGTGCCGCCGCCGTGCGCGCCGCCCAGAATCCCGAAGAGGGACGCGGCTCCGTGGCAGGCGAAGAGGAATCCGGTCACCAGCCGGAACACGCCCTGCACAAGCGGGCGCGCGGCGCGTAACGTCGCCGCGGGCGAGAAGTTCATGGGGGTTGCTCCTCAGTTCGTGGAGACCCGGCGGGGACAGCCGGGATTCAGTCATGTCCACGACAAGAAATAGCGCAGGAACCCGCCCCGCACCAGTCGCGGAAGCTCTGCGTTTCCTCTGAATCGGCCCCTGCGTCCACCCCACGCCGGCCAGGCGGCACGAAAAACCCCCGGTCCTGATGGACCGGGGGTTTCCTCGCTGGTGGGGCTAACAGGATTTGAACCTGTGGCCTCATCCTTATCAGGTCGATCACGGGGCCCCTGGAACGTCGGCCAATCCGTCTCCCGCCTCGACTGGCGGTCCGTCCCCGTCCGGCCGTGTCCGCCGCTGTCCGGTCCTGTTGGTGTCAGGTACTGGTGTCACCGAGGAGGGGCGGTCTTGACACGCGACCATCGATGCCACTGGCCAGTCAGGAACCGGTTACAAACCATGAGGAGGGCAAGGCACAGCATCAGCAAGGCCAGTGCCTGGAATAGCTCAACACTCAAGCCCCGATGGGATACGGCAAGGACACCGGATGCCAGAAAGAGCACCACGACGGCCAGGGTGAGAACGTATGCGAAGAACACCACCAGTGGACGCAATGCGTACATGCTCGCCTCTCTGTTCGGCTCGGGGTACGGGACGCTAGCAGTCTGGCTGCCTACCTTCGCTACCGCCTCAACCCACCACGCTCCCCAGCTCCCATCCCGTCCGCCGTCGACCCACACACCGTGGAGCGGGCGTGGTTCAGGGGCGTCAAGGTGGAGCGCGCCACTGTACGAACGACCTTGACGCCCCTGGGCCGCGTCTGCTCGGCTCTGCCTGGGTCGACGGTGGACGGGATGGGAGCCCCCGCGCACGCCACAACGGGCCCGCTGGCGGAAACGGCGCCCCCTCCATCCCGGTGCCGGCCGATCCCCCGCCGGAGGCATGGTCTTGACCGTGGCCGCTCTACGCGGTGATCGACTCATGGCCTCCGGCCCTATCCACAGTGGGCGCGCGTCGGCGCAGCGTGCGCGGAGCGGGCCGAAGGCAGGAGCGCAGCGCGCAGCGGAGCCGGGAAGCGCGCCCGGCGGAGCGGAGCGCAGCCGGGTGCCTTGATGAGGTAGAGAAACCTGTAACAACACAGGTCACGCGTCGAAGTCGTACTCCAGGATGTAGGAGGCAGCATCGAGCGTCATCTCGTTGATCTCGACGGGGCGGCCTTCGTCCGCGAACGCGGTACGGCAGATGAGGATGACCGGCGTGCCCGCGGAGATGCTCAACTGCGCCGCCTCGTCCTTCGACGGCATGCGTGAGCGAATCTCCTCGCGGAAGTGCACTGGCTTGTAGCCGAGTTCGGCAAGCCTGGCGTACGTCCCGCCTGGTCCCGTGTCCTCCTGAGTGATGGCGGATCCGGCAACCACTGACGTGGGCAGATAGCTCGTCGCGAGCAGGACGGGCTTCCCCTCCAAGACGAAGCGCCGGCGCCTCACGCACACCGTCTCGCCGTCGGCCAGGTCCAGGACCGCGCTGATGCGGTCGGGCGCGGCCTCCTCGGACACGGCCACCTGGTCCACCTCAAGTGCACGGTTCTCGATGTCCGCCGACCAGATGGAACGGCCACTGCCCCATTGCTGCTGGGAAAGCCGCTGGATGCCTCGGCGACGAAGGGGGCGGAACGCTCGGACGAACACGCCGGCGCCCTTGCGGGCCTCGGCGACGCCTTCGTCTCGGAGCACGCTCAACGCCTGCCGTGCCGTCATGCGGGCCACGCCGTGCGCGGCCATCAGCTCGTTTTCTCCGGGGAGGCGATCACCGGGGCCGTACTCGCCCGACTGGATCGCCTCGCGTAGGGAGTCCGCGATCCGCTGGTACTTCGGCCGACGGTCGTCGTCGGTGTTGGCCATTCCGGAGCCCTCCTCTCTTCTCTAGACAGCCTAGGCCATGGGTATGTCGCTCGCTCTCTGCGTGTTGCCGCGATCTTTCACTTGCAACCTCTCTAGACATCTTGCTTGACATCTCTAGAGATCTGCCGCCAAATTAGAGATGTCTAGAGAGGCCGCATCGGGCGGCCTCCTGAACGAGGGATGTACTCATGCCGTCTTTCAAGATCGACACGTCGACTGCCGTGGTGTTCGTGGCGACCGCGCCGACGCCGAAGCTGGCCAACGCCAAGACCGGTGAGCGGGCGATCGACCGGGAGACCGGCGCGCCGCTGTCGACGGTGGGCCTGCTGGTCTCCGACGAGGGGGAGGGGAACCTCTACCAGGTCACCATCCCGGAGACGGGGTACCAGGACGGCCTGGCGCCCGGCATGCCGGTGAAGGTGATTGGGCTCAAGGCCCGGGACTGGGAGAACGAGTTCAACGGCCAGAAGCGGCACGGAATCTCCTTCCGCGCGGTCGCAATCACCCCGGTGGCCTGACCATGACCGACGTATCCATGGTCCTGGAAGCCACGGGAGTCCTCGCAGGGGCCGGCGGCCTCGGCTACGTGAAGGTCCGCGCTCCGCGCGTGTACTGGTCGCTGGTCGGGCTGCCGGTGACCTGGGGCCGGTTCACCTTCACCTACCGCTCCACGATGGACGTGTGCGGGTTGACGGTGCAGCCGTCGCGGATGCGGGCCTTCCTCGCCCGGAACGTGGCCCGGCGTGAGGTGCTGCCGGTTCCGCCGAAGGTGCGCCGGGTTCGGGGCACGTCGACCGGGCTGCGGGTGACGCTGCGACTTCCCGCCGGCCTGGAACCGGCCGACCTGATGGCCGCCTCGGAACGGCTGCGGCATGCCTGGGGCGTGCACTCGGTGACCATCGCCGAGACCAAGCCGGGGTACGTCGAGCTGCGCATGACCGGCTACGACGTGCTGCGTCAGGTCCGGCTGCCGCGCGGGGCTCGCCCTGAGGGTCTGGCGGTGCCGGTGGCGCTGCGGGAGGACGGAACGGCGTTCGTCCGGGACTACCGCCAGGTGCCCATGGCACTGACGCTCGGCGCGAACAGCTCGGGCAAGTCCGTGTATCAGCGGAACCTGATCAAGGGCTTGGCGCGGCTGCCGGTGGCGCTGGTCGGGATCGACTGCAAGCGCGGTGTCGAACACTCCGCCTACGCGCCCCGGCTGTCAGCGCTGGCCACCACGCCCGACGACTCGGCCTCGCTGCTGGATGTGCTGGTGGGGGAGATGGAGTCCCGCTTCGACCTGCTGAGCGCGCACGGGGTCTCGGACATGTGGGACCTGCCCGAACGCCTACGGCCGGTGCCCGTCGTCGTCCTGGTGGACGAGGTGGCCGAGCTGTTCCTGATCTCCTCGAAGAAGGATGAGGAGCGGCGGGAGCGGATCGTCACCGCACTGATCCGGCTGGCGCAGATGGCCCGCGCGGTCGGGATCTACCTGGAGGTGTGCGGGCAGCGCTTCGGCTCCGAGCTGGGCAAGGGCGCCACCATGCTGCGCGCCCAGCTCACCGGCCGGGTGGTTCACCGCGTCAACGACAAGCAGACCGCTGAAATGGGCTTGGCTGACGTGGCTCCGGATGCAGTGATGGCCGCCGGCCTCATCCCGGCGGAACGCCCCGGAACAGCGGTCGCCGCCGACTCCTCAGGGGGGTGGGCGAAGATCCGCACCCCGCACACCTCCCGCGACGAAGCGAAGGTGGTGTGCCGGAAGTTCGCCCACCTCGTGCCGGAGCTTCCCTCTCTCGACCGGTTCCGCCCGCACGTGCCCGCCGAGGCCCCGCAGACAGGCCCGTCACTGGTCAAGCCGCGGCCGGTCACGGAATAGGGGGTGGCCGTGAACCGCTCGCTGCGCCCTGATGCCGTCCTCGTCCAAGCCGTGATCGCTGGTGCCCTGTCCTTCGCGCACCTGCACGACCTGGCCGCGGCGGCCGGGCAGTCCGGATGGAAGGCATGGGCCTACCCGGTCTCGGTCGACCTGTTGCTGGTCGCCGCCTGGCGTCGGCTGCGCGTCGGCCGGGACCGGTCTTCCTGGACCTGGTTCGCCATCGCCCTGGCGGCCTCGCTCGGCGCCAACGTCGCCACCGCCGGACTGCTCGACCTCCACCAGGTGCCTGCCTGGCTGCGCATCCTCGTCGCCGGATGGCCCGCCCTCGCCTTCCTCGGCGGAACCCTACTCGTCCACGCCCCCGCCCCGGCCGACGTGGAGCCGGATGAAGAACCGTCCGCCCCGGAAGTCGAGGTGCACCGCACCGACACACCCGAACCCGTGGCCCCGGCCCCAGACCAGGCGCCGGAACTGACCCCGGCACCTGCGAAGCCTCCGGCCGCCGACCCGACCGTCCCGCCGGCACTGCTCGACCACGCCCGCTCGATCGCCGACGCACACCGCAACAGCACCGGCGAGCGAATCACCGCCGACGCGCTCACCGCCCGGCTCGGCCTACCCGCCCCCACCTGCCAGGCCATCGCCGCACAACTTCAACTCGACTGACACCCAGGGAGGTTCACTCGTGCGCCCGAACCGCTTCTACGACGTCATCCGCATAGGGCCGGTCAAGGTCGGCACCTACAGCAACGGCCGGGGTCAGACCAAGCACACCGCCGCCTGCACCGCCCCCGGCTGTGGCTTCTCCACCGAACACCGCGACCGCGCCGCCGCCGAACTCTCCGCCCGCACCCACCACTGCCACGTCTGAACAGGAGGAAGGCCCCGTGTTCACACCGAAGTACCCGCCGCAGGACACCGCCCCCGCACCGGCCGTAGCCGCGGCACACACGACGGCGCCCGTCCCCGGGGTTCAGGCCCCGTCCCCGGTCGTCCCGGCAGCGCCGATCTCCCAGCGGCCGACCCTCCAGCTCACCCCCGGCGCCACGCTCGCTCTGGTCGGCAGCGGTACCGCCGTGGTCCTGGTCGTCGGCGCCGTCCTCGTCTCCTTGCTCCTGGCGGTCGCCGTCACCGGCGTCTCGGTCGCCGTGGTCGCCGTCGTCCTGCGCCTGCTCGTCAAGGACCTGCACAAGAGCTAGCGGCCCCCGGAGCGGCCTCGGTCGCCAAACTTCCGCCGCTCCGGGCGCCTGACCCCTCCCAGATCCAACGGACCCGAAAGGAAGCCTCATCATGCCTCAGCACCCCCGGACCACACGCGTCTGCCGCAGCTGCGACGGCTTCGCCGCCGTCTCGATCACGACCGGCACCCGTCACCATGACGGCACCCGCGCCACGCTTCGCGTGACGTGCCCGGCCTGCAAGGGTTCGGGCAGCGCCCCCGCCGCCCGCCTCGTCCGCGTCGGGAGGTGATCGCTAGCCATGAGGACGATCACCACCACCGCCCACCTGGAGCCTGACACCACCGTTCGCTTCAGCGTGTTCGCCCCCACACCGGAAGACGAAGGCTTCGTAAGCCTCCGAGTCGGAGGCGAGTTCGTCGACCTCGCGCTGATCGCCCGTCCGGGCACTGCCGACGCCCTGCGCGCCCTGGCTCGCGTCGCCGAGGAAGCCGCCTCGGCACTCGACCTGCTGGGCGAAACCGCGGACGGTGCCGTGTGACCAACGCCGCCACCATGGCGGGCCTGGACCCGGCCACCCTCGCCGACGTGCTGAGGCTGGCCGGGTCCACCGGCTTCGACCGTGTCCAGGACCAGATCCGCCGCACCGGCGGCTGCACCGACCCCATCCGCCTGCAGGGCACCACCGTCACCCGCGACGCGGACACCGGCCACGTCCTGCACGCCTACTCCACCGACACCGAACCCGGCGGCGTCCTCCGCGTCGCCTGCGGCAACCGGCGCGCCTCCCGCTGCCCGTCCTGCGCCTGGACGTACGCGGGCGACACCTACCAGCTCATCCGCGCCGGCCTCGTCGGCGACCCGGCCAAGGGCACTCCCGAGACGATCCGGGACCACCCCCGCGTGTTCGCCACGCTCACCGCGCCCTCGTTCGGCCCGGTGCACAACCGACCGGGCAACCGGCCATGCCGCTGCGGCACCCACCACCAGGAGGACGCCCCCGAGCTGGGCACACCGCTCGACCCGGACACCTACGACTACGCGGGCGCGGTGCTGTGGAACAACCACGCTTCCGACCTGTGGCGCTACTTCACGATCTACCTGCGCCGGGAGATCGCCAAGCGGGCCGGGCTCACCCAGAAAGCCGCGCGTGAGCAGTCCCGGGTCTCTTTCGGCAAGGTCGCCGAATACCAGAAACGCGGCGCCGTCCACTTCCACGCCGTGATCCGCTTCGACGGCCCCGAGGGCCCCGACAGCCCGCCCCCGGCGTGGGCGACGGGTGATCTCCTCGACGGCGCGATCCGTGCTGCTGCCAGCCGTGTCGC
The DNA here is from genome assembly GCF_047200655.1 of Streptomyces sp. MS06. Lineage (NCBI taxonomy): Bacteria > Bacillati > Actinomycetota > Actinomycetes > Kitasatosporales > Streptomycetaceae > Streptomyces > Streptomyces sp. MS06. The sequence continues at coordinate 59,435 of NZ_JBJZOJ010000027.1, read as the reverse complement.
CGTCGACGTCGACCCGGCCGGGAATCAGCCCGCGCGCGTGCTGCGGTGGGGTGAGCAGATCGACGTACGCCCGATCCGGGGCTTCGGGGACGGTGCTGAGATCACGGAACAGGCCGTAGCCTCCTACGTCGCCAAGTACGCCACCAAGGCGGCCGAGACGACCGGCACCGTGGACCGCCGCATCGGCAACAAAGAAGCCCTGGTCCTTCTCGACGTCCCCGAGCACCCCGCCCGGCTCATCGCCGCATGCCTCGACCTGCACGCTCTCTACCCGGACCGCAAGCTGCGCGACTGGGCCCACATGCTCGGCTTCCGCGGCCACTTCTCCACCAAGTCCCGCCGCTACTCCACCACCCTCGGCGCACTGCGCCAGACCCGCGCCGACTACCGCGCAGCCCAGCAACGCCAAGCCCTCAGCCTGCCCGACCCCGACAACGAGACGGAGGCGACCACCCTGACCCTCGCCCACTGGACCTACGCCGGCCACGGCCACACCCCCGGCGAGTCCTGGCTCGCCGCCAACATCCGCCGCGATCTCCAGCAAAACCGTGAACTCGCCCGCGAAGAACTCCCCGCCCTGCTCGATCTGGAAGGAGCCGCCGCATGATCACCGCTTCGCCTGTGTTGCTGACCGTGGATGAGGTCAAAGTGCGACTCAAGGTCGGCCGGACCAAGGTCTATGACCTGATCCGCACACACCGCCTCGTGTCCATCAAGGTCGACGGCTGCCGACGCATCCCCGAGAGCGCCGTGAGCGACTTCATCGCTGGCCAGATCGAGCGGGCCGCCTGATGGCCAAGCGTCGCCCCAACGGCGGGGGAACGATCACCAAGCGCAAGGACGGGCGGTACCAGGGCGCCGCGTACGTCACGGACACCGACGGCAACCGGGTCCGCAAGTACGTCTACGGCGCCACCTGGGACGAAGCCAACGAAAAGCTCGGCAAGCTCCAGGATCAGGAGCGGAACGGCGTCCCCGTGCCCTCTCGCTCCTGGACGCTCGGGGAGTGGCTGGCCTACTGGCTGGAGCACATTGTCGAGCCGGAGCGCGAGCACAACACCTACGTGAAGTACGAGTCCAAAGTCAGGCTCTACCTACTGCCTCACCTCGGCAAGAAGCCGCTGGTCAAGCTCACGCCGGCCCAGCTCCGCACGTTCATGGCGGCCCTGAAGCGGGAGAAGGTGGGCGCGGCCACCCGCTTCGAGGTGCTGCGGGTCCTGCGGAACGCCCTCAACCGCGCGATCCGTGAGGAGATCGTGAGCCGCAACGTCGCCCTCCTGGTCGACATGCCCAAGGTCAGCAAGGACAAGGGCAAGGCATGGAGCGCCCGTGAGGCGGTCACCTTCCTGCGGTCGACGCGTGCCCACCGGCTCTACGCGGCCTGCGTCCTGGTCCTCGTGCTCGGCCTCCGCCGCAGCGAGGTCCTCGGCCTGCGCTGGCAGGACATCGACTTCGAGGCCGGCCACTTCACCCCGGTCAAGCAGGTGCAGCGGGAAAAGGGCGTCGGCCTGGTCCTCAAGGACCTCAAGACCGAGTCGTCACAGGCGGTGCTCCCGCTCCCCGAGTTCTGCGCCCGCGCTCTGTATGAGCGCCGGGAGCTCCAAGAACTGGAACGGAAGATCGCCGGTGAGCACTGGTCACAGGAACCCGACCATGACCTGATCTTCTCCTCCGAGCATGGCGGCATGATCGACCCGGTGGGCTTCTCCCGCACCTTCGACCGGCTCGTCAAGCGCGCCGGCGTCCGCCGGATCACGGTCCGCCTCGCCCGGCACACCTGCGGGACGCTGCTGGCCTTCCTGAAGGTGCACCCCAAGGTGGCTCAGGCGATCCTGCGGCACAGCCAGATCAGCATGACCATGGACGTCTACACCCACGTGGTCGGCGACAGTGAGCGGGAAGCTGTCGGGATGCTCGCCGAGCTTCTGGAAGATCCGCTGATCGGCTGATGTCAGCCGTGGATGTCAAAGACCCCCAGCCGGTACCGACTGGGGGTCTTTTCGCTGGTGGGGCTAACAGGATTTGAACCTGTGGCCTCATCCTTATCAGGGATGCGCTCTAACCAACTGAGCTATAGCCCCGCCGCGCTCTGCGGTGTATGTCCCGCGCGCTGACCCCTGAAGATTAGCGCACGACCGGGGCAGTCCCAAAATCGATACCCGGGTCACCGTCCGGCGGTTCCCCGGGCCGGTCGGCACCGGCTCACTCGTCCTCGGCGAGCGTCAACTCGACCCCGCCCACGAAGCCCGCGGAGAGGTTGTAGATGAACGCGCCGAGAGTCGCCAGAGCCGTCGCCAGGACGACGTCGATGACCGCGATGACCGTCGCGAACATGAGCACGTGGGGGAGGGACAGGAACGACTGGAGGTCGAAGCCGTTCGACTCGTTCGACCCGGTCGCCTGCGAGATCGTGCCGCCGACGGTGGAGAACACGCCCATGGCGTCCATCACCATCCACAGCACGGCCGAGGCCACGATGGTGCAGATCCCGAGGGCGATGGAGAGCAGGAAGCTCACCTTCATCACCGACCACGGATCGGCTTTGGCCACGCGCAACCGGGCCTTGCGGACCCTCGGTGTGGTGCGTGCCCCGGTACGCGGGCGGCGGACCGCGCCGGCCGGAGCGGGCGTGTCGTAGGCCTGCGGCGGATGGTACGGGCCGGCGGGCTGCTGGGGCTGCTGCCGCTCCCCCGGCAGCGGCGAGGCCGGCGGGGCGCCGGGTGGCTGCACCGGCGCCTGGCCGTTGTGGGCGCCCGGAGCGGCCGGGCCCGCTCCAGCCGCGTACTGCTGGGTGTGCGGGCCTCGGGTGTCCGTCACAGTTCCCCCCTGGGATCCATGAATCTGAGTGGAGGGCGAGTCACCTGCGTGTGCGGCGGAGCCACCGCTGCCGCCGTCCGATTCCGTACCCGAAGGGGTACCGGCCGATCCGGCGCCGGTGGCTCCGCTCACGCTGTCTCACTCCTCGTGCTACTCGGACGGGGGCGTCTCGCCCTCGTCCGTGCCGGTGGGCGCGGAACCCTCGGCGGCCTCGTCCACGGCGTCCTCGCCGTCGACCTCCTCCGCCTCGCGTCCCGCCTCGGCGTTACGGGCGATACCGACCACGGCATCGCGCTTGCCCAGGTTGATCAGTTGGACGCCCATGGTGTCACGGCCCGTCTCCCTGACCTCGTTGACTCGCGTACGAATCACACCGCCCGAGAGCGTGATGGCCAGGATCTCGTCGAGCTCCTCGACCACCAGCGCGCCGACCAGCGAGCCGCGGTCCTCCACGATCTTGGCGGCCTTGATGCCGAGGCCGCCGCGACCCTGGACGCGGTACTCGTCGACGCGGGTGCGCTTCGCGTACCCGCCGTCGGTGGCAGTGAACACGAACGTACCGGGTCGAACGACATTCATCGAGAGCAGTTCGTCCGCTTCCCGGAAACTCATACCCTTCACACCCGACGTGGCCCGCCCCATCGGGCGCAGCGTCTCGTCGGACGCGGTGAACCTGATCGACTGCGCCTTCCTGCTGATCAGCAGGAGATCGTCGTCGGCGGATACGAGTTCCGCGCCGATCAGCTCGTCGTCGGTGCCGTCCTCCCGCTCCCGCAGGTTGATCGCGATCACCCCGCCCGAACGCGGCGAATCGTAGTCCTTCAGCGGGGTCTTCTTCACCAGGCCCGACTTGGTGGCCAGGACCAGGTAGGGCGCCGCCTCGTAGTCCCGGATCGCCAGGATCTCCGCGATCGCCTCGTCCGGCTGGAACGCCAGCAGGTTCGCCACGTGCTGGCCGCGGGCGTCCCGGCCGCCCTCGGGCAGCTCGTACGCCTTCGCCCGGTACACCCTGCCCTTGTTGGTGAAGAACAGCAGCCAGTGGTGCGTGGTGGACACGAAGAAGTGGTCGACGATGTCGTCCTCCTTCAGCTTCGTGCCCCGCACCCCCTTGCCGCCCCGCTTCTGCGCCCGGTAGTCGTCCGCCTTGGTGCGCTTGACGTAGCCGCCGCGGCTGACGGTGACCACGATGTCCTCTTCGGCGATCAGGTCCTCGATGGACATGTCGCCCTCGTAGGGCACCAGCTTGGTCTTGCGGTCGTCGCCGTACTTCTCGACGATGGCGGCCAGCTCCGCGCTGACGATGCCGCGCTGGCGGACCGGGGAGGCGAGGATCTCGTTGTACTCGTTGATCTTCGCCTGGAGTTCGTCGTGCTCCTGGACGATCTTCTGCCGCTCCAGGGCGGCCAGCCGGCGCAGCTGCATCTCCAGGATGGCGTTCGCCTGGATCTCGTCGATCTCCAGCAGGCCCCGCAGCCCGTTGCGCGCGACCTCCACCGTCTCACTGCGCCGGATCAGCGCGATGACCTCGTCGATCGCGTCCAGGGCCTTCAGCAGGCCGCGCAGGATGTGCGCGCGCTCCTCCGCCTTGCGCAGCCGGAAGCGGGTGCGGCGGACGACGACCTCGATCTGGTGCGTCACCCAGTGGCGGATGAACGCGTCCAGCGACAGCGTGCGCGGCACCCCGTCGACCAGGGCCAGCATGTTCGCGCCGAAGTTGGTCTGCAGGTCGGTGTGCTTGTACAGGTTGTTCAGCACGACCTTGGCGACCGCGTCCCGCTTGAGGACGATGACCAGGCGCTGGCCGGTACGGGAGCTGGTCTCGTCGCGGACGTCCGCGATGCCGCCGATCCTGCCGTCCTTCACCAGGTCGGCGATCTTCTGGGCCAGGTTGTCGGGGTTGACCTGGTACGGCAGCTCCGTCACCACCAGGCACTGGCGGTTCTGGATCTCCTCGACCTCGACCACCGCGCGCATGGTGATCGAGCCGCGCCCGGTCCGGTAGGCCTCCTCGATGCCCTTGCGGCCCACCACCAGGGCACCGGTCGGGAAGTCCGGGCCCTTGATCCGCTCGATCAGCGCGTCCAGCAGCTCCTCGTGCGAGGCCTCCGGGTTCTCCAGGTACCACTGGGCGCCGGAGGCGACCTCGCGCAGGTTGTGCGGCGGGATGTTGGTCGCCATGCCGACCGCGATGCCCGCCGAACCGTTGATCAGCAGGTTCGGGAAGCGGGACGGCAGGACGGTCGGCTCCTGGGAGCGGCCGTCGTAGTTGTCCGTGAAGTCGACGGTGTCCTCGTCGATGTCGCGGACCATCTCCATCGACAGCGGCGCCATCTTGCACTCGGTGTAGCGCATCGCCGCCGCCGGGTCGTTGCCCGGGGAGCCGAAGTTGCCGTTGGAGTCGACGAGCGGCATCCGCATCGCCCACGGCTGGGCGAGGCGCACCAGGGCGTCGTAGATGGAGGAGTCGCCGTGCGGGTGGTAGTTGCCCATCACGTCGCCGACGACGCGCGCGCACTTGTAGAAGCCCCGCTCGGGCCGGTAGCCGCCGTCGTACATCGCGTACAGGACGCGCCGGTGGACGGGCTTGAGGCCGTCCCGGACGTCCGGCAGCGCACGCGAGACGATGACGGACATCGCGTAGTCGAGGTACGAGCGCTGCATCTCGGTCTCGAGCCCGACGGGCTCGACACGCAGCGCCAGCGCCTCCTCGGCCGGCGTCGCGGAACCGGCGGGCAGGTCAGGGTTCTCGTCGGTCATTGCTGGTGAAGATCCTTCCTGGTGCGGTCAGCTGAGACCGACTCAGATGTCGAGGAAGCGGACGTCCTTGGCGTTGCGCTGGATGAACTGGCGGCGCGCCTCGACGTCCTCGCCCATCAGGACCGAGAACAGGTCGTCGGCCTGGGCGGCGTCGTCCAGGGTGACCTGGCCGAGGACGCGGTGGTCCTGGTCCATCGTGGTGACCCGCAGCTCCTCGGCGTTCATCTCGCCGAGGCCCTTGAAGCGCTGGATCGAGTCCTCCCGGACCCGCTTGCCGCGCTGGCGGCCCATCTCCAGCAGTGCGTCGCGCTCGCGGTCGGAGTACGCGTAGTCGACGTCGTCCTTGCCCCACTTGATCTTGTAGAGCGGGGGGCGGGACAGGAAGACGTGCCCGGCCTCGACCAGCGGCCGCATGAAGCGGAACAGGAAGGTCAGCAGCAGGGTGTTGATGTGCTGGCCGTCGACGTCGGCGTCCGCCATCAGGATGATCTTGTGATAGCGGAGCTTCTCGATGTCGAAGTCCTCGTGCACGCCCGTGCCGAAGGCGGAGATCAGCGCCTGGATCTCCTGGTTCTGCAGGATCTTGTCGATCCGGGCCTTCTCGACGTTGAGGATCTTGCCCCGGATCGGCAGGATCGCCTGGTACTCCGGGTTCCGGCCGGACTTGGCCGAACCGCCGGCGGAGTCGCCCTCGACGATGAAGATCTCGCACTTGGTCGGGTCGTTGGACTGGCAGTCCGACAGCTTGCCCGGCAGGGAGGCACTCTCCAGCAGGCCCTTGCGGCGGGTCAGGTCCCGGGCCTTGCGCGCCGCCACCCGGGCGTAGGCGGCCTGGATGCCCTTGCGGACGATGTCCGCCGCCTCGTTCGGGTTGCGGTCCAGCCAGTCGGCGAGGTGCTCGTAGACGGCCCGCTGCACGAAGGTCTTCGCCTCGGTGTTGCCCAGCTTGGTCTTGGTCTGGCCCTCGAACTGGGGCTCGCTCAGCTTCACCGAGATGATCGCGGTCAGGCCCTCGCGGATGTCGTCGCCGGTGAGGTTGTCGTCCTTCTCGCGCAGCAGCTTGCGGTCCCGCGCGTACTTGTTGATCAGCGAGGTCAGCGCGGCCCGGAAGCCCTCCTCGTGGGTGCCGCCCTCGTGGGTGTGGATGATGTTGGCGAACGAGTACACGCCCTCGCTGTAGCCGCTGTTCCACTGCATCGCGACCTCGAGGGACAGGCTCTTGTCCTTGTCCTCGGCCTCCAGGTCCACGATGGTCGGGTGCACCGCCTCGCCCTTGCGCGAGTTGAGGTACTTCACGAAGTCGACGATGCCGCCCTCGTAGTGGTACGTGACCGACTTGACCTCGGCGATCTCGTCCGCACCGGCCTCGTCCGCGCCGGAGGTGGCCTTCGCCGACTCCCGCTCGTCGGTCAGCCTGAGCGTCAGGCCCTTGTTGAGGAAGGCCATCTCCTGGAAGCGCCGCGACAGCGTCTCGAAGGAGTAGTCCGTGGTCTCGAAGATGTCGCCGTCGGCCCAGAAGGTGACCGAGGTGCCCGTCTCCTGAGTCGCCTCGTGCTGCGCCAGCGGCGCCGTCGGGACGCCCATCTTGTACTCCTGCGTCCAGCGGTGGCCCTCGGTCCGCACCTCGACCGACACCTTGCTGGACAGGGCGTTCACGACGGAGACGCCGACACCGTGCAGACCGCCGGAGACCGCGTAGCCGCCGCCGCCGAACTTGCCGCCCGCGTGCAGCACGGTCAGCACGACCTCGAGGGCCGGCTTGCCCTCGGAGGGCACGATGCCCACCGGGATGCCGCGGCCGTTGTCGACGACCCGCACACCGCCGTCGGGGAGGATCGTCACGTCGATCGTGTCCGCGTGGCCGGCCAGCGCCTCGTCGACCGAGTTGTCGACGACCTCGTAGACGAGGTGGTGCAGGCCGCGCTCGCCCGTGGAACCGATGTACATACCGGGTCGCTTGCGGACCGCGTCCAGACCCTCGAGGACGGTGATGGCGCTCGCGTCGTACGAGGCCGAGGCCTCGCCGGTCGGGGTGGGAGCGGCGTCGAGCGCGCCTGCGTCGGTGGACGGGATGTTCTCGTTGGGGTTGCCGGAATCGGCCACGAAGCGCCCTTTCTGGCACAGCACGAGCCGGGCTCGTCGGCGGGTTGCCGGAGCGGCTGCGGCATGTTGCGTTGGTCAGCCTTGATCAGCGTTGCTCAGCGTTTCCCGGACGTCCCCACGACTGGGGCGGGATTCTCCTCCAGTCTACCGGTAGCACTGACACTGATGGGGGTTTGCCGGTCCCTGAGTCCGCATGTGCCGCCCTGAACCGGTCTCTCCCGACTCCCGATATACGGATGGGGGCCCCAAGTGCCTCACAGCGGCACTCAGCGCTTCCGACCGTCAACCCTTTGCTACTCCCGGGTCAGCTCGGTGATCGCCGCTCCGCGCGAAGGACGGAACCGCGCCGGAATGTGACGTCCCTCACCCGTGGTGCCGGTACCGTCGAGCGGCCCGCGGACACCCGCGGAACCACTGCCGGCGGGTACCCCGCAACCGCGGCCGGCGGGCGCCGCCGGGGCTCCACCAGCGGGGACCGCCGGAACCCCGGACTGAAGGGTGCCGCCCGCGGACACCGCCCGGCCACTGCCTGTACGTGCCGCGGGACGGCCCCGTGCGCGTCGCCGCGGCCTCCGCCCCCGGAAGTGCCGCCGTGGCATCCGCCGGGAGGTGTCGCCGGGGCCGGCCGCCCCGCAGACGTCGCCGGGGCCGCTACCCGTAGGTGTCGCCGGGGCCGCTGCTGCCCGGAGCGCGCAGCGGACCGTAGCGGCGGGCGGGTCCCCCGGGACCGATCACCTTGATCATGCGTACCCGGCCGTGCCCCAGATCCTCGTTGAGCCGGGCGACCAGCGTCGGAGCCAGCAGCCGCAGGTTGGTGGCCCACGCCGTCGAGTCGCAGCGCACGACCAGCACCCGCTCGTCCTCGTCGTACCGTTCCGGTTCGCAGTGCTTGGCCAGGTCCGCCCCGACGATCTGCGGCCAGCGGCCCATCACCCCGCCGACCGCGGCCGGGGCCTCCCAGCCCCGCTCGGTGATCAGCCGGTTGATCGCCGCACCGAGCGCCAGGGGATCGCGCCCGTCGGACCGGGCGCCGCAGCGCAGCCCTCCGCGCCGCGCCCGCTTCTTCTGCAGCGCCGCGTCACCGCGTGCCCGCGCCGCCTCCCGGGCCGCGCGCAGCGCCACCCGGGCCAGATCGACACCGGACGGCTCGGGGCCCTTGCCCGGATCGGCGCCCCTGCCCGGATCGGGTTGCTGACCGGTCACGCGCGCACCACCTCGCCGTCCGACACCGCGAACCTCGCCCCGCTGAGCACCTGCGGCACGTCGTCGTCGACCGCGGCCGTCACCAGCACCTGCTCCCCCGGCGCCACCAGCTCCGCCAGCCGCTCCCGGCGCCGGGCGTCCAGCTCGGCGAACACGTCGTCGAGGACCAGCACCGGCTCGTTGCCCTCGGCACGCAGCAGATCGTAGGAGGCCAGACGCAGCGCCAGCGCCATGGACCAGGACTCGCCGTGGGAGGCGTAGCCCTTGGCGGGCAGCTGCCCGAGCCGGAGCACCAGGTCGTCCCGGTGCGGGCCCACGAGGGTGACGCCCCGCTCGATCTCCTGCTTGCGGGACTGCGCGAGCGCCTCGGTCAGCTGCGCGTACAGGTCCTCACGGGTGTGCCCCTCGCCCGGCGCCGACGGTTTGTAGTCCAGTCCGACCGGGCCGCCGCCCGGGGCCACCTGCTCGTAGGCCTTGTCGGCCAGCGGGCGCAGCGCGGCGATCAGGTCGAGTCGCCGGGCGAGCAGCTCCGCACCGGCACGCGCGAGATGCTGGTCCCACACGTCCAGCGTGGTCAGGTCTGGCTCCTTGCGGCCGCCGTGCCGGCGGGCCAGCGCCGCGGTCTTCAGCAGCGTGTTGCGCTGCTTGAGCACCCGGTCGTAGTCGGAGCGCACCCCCGCCATCCGCGGCGACCGGGCCGTGATCAGCTCGTCGAGGAAGCGCCGCCGCTCCCCCGGATCGCCCTTCACCAGCGCGAGGTCCTCCGGCGCGAACAGCACCGTCCGCACGATCCCCAGCACATCGCGCGGCCTGACCTGCGAGGACCGGTTGATGCGAGCCCGGTTCGCCTTGCCCGGGTTGAGCTCCAGCTCGATGAGCTGCTGCCGCTCGCCCTGTCGGACCTGCGCCCGGACCACCGCCCGGTCGGCCCCCATGCGGACCAGCGGCGCGTCGGAGGCGACCCGGTGGCTGCCGAGCGTGGCGAGGTAGCCGACGGCCTCCACGAGGTTCGTCTTGCCCTGCCCGTTGGGGCCGACGAAGGCGGTGACACCCGGGTCCAGCGGGACCTCGGCCCGGGCGTAGGAGCGGAAGTCGGCCAGCGACAGATGCGTCACGTGCATGGTCGTTCGCCGACCTCCCCGGTGTCGTTCAGGTGGTTCTGCTGCTTCTCCGCGCCCGCTGCCCCGGCGCGGTCACTTCTTCTCGACCGCGTGGCCCCCGAACTGGTTGCGCAGCGCGGCGATCATCTTCATCTGCGGCGAGTCCTCCTGGCGGGAGGAGAACCGGGCGAACAGCGAGGCGGTGATCGCCGGCAGCGGCACCGCGTTGTCGATGGCCGCCTCCACCGTCCAGCGTCCCTCGCCGGAGTCCTGGGCGTAGCCCCGCAGGTCCTCCAGGTGCTCGTCCGCGTCGAGGGCGTTGACGGCCAGGTCGAGCAGCCAGGAACGGATGACGGTGCCCTGCTGCCAGGAGCGGAACACCTCGCGCACGTCGGTGACCGAGTCCGCCTTCTCCAGCAGCTCCCAGCCCTCGGCGTAGGCCTGCATCATCGCGTACTCGATGCCGTTGTGGACCATCTTCGCGAAGTGGCCCGCGCCGACCCTGCCGGCGTGCACCGCACCGAAGTCGCCCTCCGGCTTGAGCGCGTCGAGAACGGGCTGGACCTTGGCGACGTCCGCCGCGTCGCCGCCGTACATCAGCGCATAGCCGTTCTCCAGGCCCCAGACGCCGCCGGAGACTCCGCAGTCGACGAAGCCGACGCCCTTGGCGGCCAGTTGCTCCGCGTGCTTCTCGTCGTCCGTCCAGCGCGAGTTCCCGCCGTCCACGACCACGTCGCCGGGCGAGAGCAGCTCGGCCAGCTCGTCGATCGTGGACTGGGTGGGCCCGCCCGCCGGCACCATCACCCACACCACGCGGGGGCCGGAGAGCTTGCCCACAAGCTCCGGCAGGCTGTGGACGTCGGCGAGGTCCGGGTTGCGGTCGAATCCGATGACGGTGTGGCCGGCGCGGCGTATGCGCTCGCGCATGTTGCCGCCCATCTTGCCGAGGCCGACGAGACCGAGCTCCATCAGTTGCGTTCCTTAAGGTCGCTGTGTGGCGTGCGGGGCGCGCTCGCGCCCCCGGGGCGCCTGCGCACCCCCTGCCCGAGCCTAGACCCGGACGGCCATGCACAGCTGTGGGCATACGCGCTCATACGTACGCCCCCTCACCTGCGGCTTCTCCACAGGCCGGGCCGGACTGCACCCGGCCTGTGGACGGCTGCGGCCGCTCAGCCGCTCAGCCGCTCAGCCGCTCAGCCGCACCGGCATGATCAGGTACTTGTACGCCTCGTCCGCCTCGGCGTCCACGGCCGGCTTGCCGGACAGCAGCGCGGGCTTGGTGGACGTGGTGAAGGAGAGCCGGGCCACCGGCGAGTCGATGGCGCTCAGCCCGTCCAGCAGGAACGTCGGGTTGAAGGCGATCGAGATGTCGTCGCCCTCCAGCTGCGCGTCGACCCTTTCCACAGCCTGTGCATCGTCGCTGGAACCGGCCTCCAGGATGAGCACGCCCTGCTCGAAACTGAGCCGCACCGGGGTGTTGCGCTCGGCGACCAGGGCCACACGCTTGACGGCCTCCACGAACGGGGCGGTCTCGATCACGGCGACGGAGTTGAACTCGGTCGGGAACAGCGTCCGGTACTTCGGCAGGTCGCCTTCCAGCAGCCGGGTGGTGGTCCGCCGGCCGGCGCCCTCGAAACCGATCAGTCCCTCGCCCGAACCCGAGCCGGACAGCGCCAGGGTCACGCTGTCGCCGCTGGTCAGCGCTTTGGCGGTGTCCTGCAGCGTCTTGGCGGGCACCAGCGCGACCGCGGAGGCCTCCGGGTTCTCCGGCTTCCACAGGAACTCGCGGACCGCGAAGCGGTAGCGGTCCGTGGAGGCCAGGGTGACCGTGTCGCCCTCGATCTCGATGCGGACACCGGTCAGGACGGGAAGCGTGTCGTCGCGCCCCGCCGCGATGGCGACCTGTTGCACCGCGGAGGCGAAGACCTCGCCTGGGACGGTGCCCGTCGCGTTCGGCATCTGAGGCAGCGCCGGGTACTCCTCCACCGGCAGCGTGTGCAGCGTGAACCGGGAGGAGCCGCAGACCACCGTCGCCCGTACACCGTCCGTGGAGATCTCCACCGGCCGGTTCGGGAGGGCGCGGGCGATGTCGGCCAGCAGGCGGCCGGACACGAGCACCGTGCCGTCCTCCTCGACCTCCGCGTCGACCCCGACCCGGGCGGAGACCTCGTAGTCGAAGCTGGACAGGCTGAGCTGACCGTCCTCCGCCTTCAGCAGCAGGCCGGCGAGAACCGGCGCCGGCGGACGGGCCGGGAGGCTGCGCGCCGCCCAGGCCACTGCCTCCGCGAGTACGTCGCGTTCCACCCGGATCTTCACCGTAAGCCGCCTCCTGCTGTTGCCGGCGCTTCTCGCCCTGCTTCGCCTTCGTCGTCTGTCTCGGTGTCACCGGCCCTCGTGGGGGGAAGGACACCGGGGAACAGTCTGACGCACCGCACTGACAGTAGGTGCCGCTCGGGGTCAAGTCGTGATGCGCGACGGTCGGGCTGCCGGGAGCAAGTTGTGCACAGGTCCCGCTTCGAAACGAATGCAGCTCTCTCTCTAGTCGTTCGTAGTAGTAGGGCCTGTGGATACCGTGGATAACCACGTTTGCCCAGCTCAGCCGCGAGTTTTTGTCCACGGGCCCTGTGGGCGGAGGCAGTGGACAACTAGGCCTTGCTGTGGAGAACAGAAAGTTCTGCACACCCCGTGCACAGGTCCGGCCGAGTTCTCCCCAGCTGCGTCCCCAGTTTCGACCGGCTTTCCCACAGCCCTCCGGGACCGCCCGGTGTGACGGCTTTCACTCGACGCGGTGAGCGGGGGAGTCGCGTTGCCGAACAGTGGACAGCGGTGTGGAGAAGCCGACGATCCTTGGGGACAACACGGCCCGGCTTGTGGGTGGCCAGTGGAAAACTTTGTACACAGCCTGTGGATCATTTCTTCGTCCACAGGCTGTGGAGATTCGTCGTCCACCAATCCACAGGCGGCTGAGCTGGGACGACAGGTTTTCGACGGAGACCGCTGTGGACACAGTCTGGACAACTCGACGGTCCCCAGGATGTGGATACGAAAAAGTTGGCCAATCTGTGGACGATGACCGTAACCCCGCAGGTATTCGAACAGCGGCTGGTACGGCTGTGCCCACGATGCGGAGGCCGGCGGTGGCGGGGTCTGGGGCTGCCGGGCGTGCTGAGGGAGGCGGACGGCGGCTGGGAGGTGTGCCGGGACCGGCGGAAGGGGCGCGGCGGCGCACTTCCCGGCCGGGGCGGGAGGGGACGGGAGCCGGAGGGCGGCCGGGGAGGGACGCCGAGGGTGTCCCCGACGGCGGAGCCGGGCTCGGAGGCCGCGCCGGCAGGACTGGAGGCCGCGCCGATAGGACCGGGGGCCGTCGGGCCCAGCCGTAGGTCTGCGTCGGGCCGGGAGGTCTGCGGCGGGCTCGGGGCCGGGGAGAACCGCGCAGGGCGCCCCGGATCGGATCCTGGGGCGCCCTGCGCCGTCGTACCGTCCGTCTGCGCCCGCTTCGGGCCCTGCCGGCCCCGCCGCAGGGTGCCCGCCGCCGTCAGCCGTTCTTGATGCGGTTGGTCAGCTCGGTGACCTGGTTGTAGATCGAGCGCCGTTCGGCCATCAGGTTGCGGATCTTCCGGTCGGCGTGCATCACCGTGGTGTGGTCCCGCCCCCCGAACAGCGCCCCGATCTTCGGCAGGGAGAGGTCGGTCAGCTCGCGGCACAGGTACATCGCGATCTGCCGGGCCGTGACCAGTGCCCGTCCTCGCGAGGTTCCGCACAGGTCCTCCACCGTCAGCCCGAAGTAGTCCGCGGTGGCGCTCATGATGGCCGTCGAGGTGATCTCCGGCGCCGAGTCCTCACCGCCGGGGATCAGGTCCTTCAGGACGATCTCCGTCAGGCCCAGGTCCACCGGCTGCCGGTTCAGCGAGGCGAACGCCGTGACCCGGATCAGTGCGCCCTCCAGTTCGCGGATGTTGCGCGAGATGCGGGAGGCGATGAACTCCAGAACCTCCGGCGGGGCGTTGAGCTGTTCCTGGACCGCCTTCTTGCGCAGGATCGCGATGCGCGTCTCCAACTCGGGCGGCTGGACGTCGGTGGTCAAGCCCCACTCGAAACGGTTCCGCAGCCGGTCCTCCAGGGTCACCAGCTGCCTGGGCGGCCGGTCGGAGGACAGCACGATCTGCTTGTTGGCGTTGTGCAGCGTGTTGAAGGTGTGGAAGAACTCCTCCTGCGTCGACTCCTTGTCCGCCAGGAACTGGATGTCGTCGACCAGCAGGATGTCCATCTCGCGGTAGCGCTTGCGGAAGCTGTCGCCCTTGCCGTCGCGGATGGAGTTGATGAACTCGTTGGTGAACTCCTCCGAGCTGACGTACCGCACCCGCGTACCCGGGTAGAGGCTGCGTGCGTAGTGCCCGATGGCGTGCAGCAGGTGCGTCTTGCCGAGGCCGGACTCCCCGTAGATGAACAGGGGGTTGTACGCCTTCGCGGGCGCCTCGGCGACGGCGACCGCGGCCGCGTGCGCGAAGCGGTTGGAAGCGCCGATGACGAAGGTGTCGAACAGGTACTTGGGGTTCAGCCGCGCGGTCGGCTCGCCGGGCCCGGTCGCCGGTGCGGGCTGTGCGGCCAGCGGGCCGGGAGCGCCGCTCGCCGGCAGGTTGGGGCCGACCGGCCCGCCGCGGTGGACGTGCCCCGACCCGGCCGGCGGCTCGGACAGCTCGCGGCGGCCCCCGTCGCGCTGGTCGTAGCCGTCGCGCTGGTCGTAGCCGCCGCGCGGGGGCTCGTACTCGCCGCGCGCTCCGTCGTAGTCGGAGCGGGGTGCCTCGTAGTCGGAGCGCTGCTGTTCGTAGGAGGGCCGCTCGACCGGCTGCGGGCGGTAGTCCGGCGCGGTCTGGGGATAGGGGTCCTGGTACCCGTCCTGGCCGGTACCGCCGTAGGAGTCCGGGGAACCGGGCGAGGCGTAGGGGTCGCGCTCGGGGAAGCCGAGCCGCTGCTGTTGCCAGCCGTAGTCGTCCTGCGGGCGGCGTGGCCAGGCGCCCGGCTCGGGCCGCTGGTACTCGGAGGGGTAGGCGGGGCGGACGGCGGGCAGCTGATCGCCGCGTGCGCCGGGGCGCTGGTCGCCCCGCACGCCCGGGCGCTGGTCGCCCCGCATGCCCGGGTGCGGGTCGCCCGCGGGCCCGGGCTGAGGCTCACCGCGGTGCTCGGCCCGGTGGCGGCCGTAGCCGTCGTACCCGCTGTCGTAGCCGCCGTCGTAGGGCGCCGAGGGCAGTTCGGGCTCCTCGTAGTGCTGCGCCTGGCCGCCCGGGGGCGCCGGCGGCTCGCCCGCGGAGTCGTCCACCGTGATCGCGATCCGGATGGGACGGCCGCACTCGCGGCTCAGCGTGTCGCTGACGATCGGGGCCAGCCGGCCCTCCAGCACGTTCTTCGCGAATTCGTTCGGCACGGCGAGCAGGGCCGTGTCCGCGACCAGCGCCAGCGGCTGGGTCCGGCGCAGCCAGTGCTCGTCCTTCGACTCCACACCCTGGCCGCGGCCCTCTCCGAGGAGTTGCTCCAGAACTCGTGGCCACACTGCGGCAAGATCGGCAGGTACGTCAGCCACAGGGCACGCTCTCTCACAGGTCCCTCGAACGTGTGGTCCGGGGAAGGGTCGGAATCCGGGGCGGCGGGGCGGGATCAGGGACGAAGCAGGTGGTCGGGGGACAAGGGAACGAATCGGAGTCCAGCCACGGTAGTCAGCGCGGCGGGTACGGTTCAAGTTGTTGTCCCCAGGCTGTGGACAGTGTCTCGGTGCCACCCCTGGTTTGACCGATTGGCGCAGCCGCGCGTACCGTGGCGAGGTCGAGTTGTCGATGGCTGCTGCCGCCTGCCTCCGAAGGGCACAGATCGCGTACAAGGTGATCGGTCAGCGGTGCACTGCGGCGTTAACGCGAGCTACTCGTGGGCGCACGGTGACAGCCAGGACGGCACCCCGCCACCACCGATTTCTTTCTGGAGCCCCCGAGTGAGCAAGCGCACCTTCCAGCCGAACAACCGTCGTCGCGCGAAGACCCACGGCTTCCGGCTGCGTATGCGCACCCGTGCCGGCCGCGCGATTCTCGCGTCCCGCCGCAGCAAGGGTCGCGCCCGTCTGTCCGCCTGATCCCGGTCAGGTCATGAGTCGTGCTGCCCACCGAGAACCGGCTGAGGCGGCGCGAGGACTTCGCGACCGCGGTACGACGCGGGCGGAGGGCCGGTCGCCCTTCGCTCGTCGTCCACCTTCGTAGCGGTGCCACGGACCCGCACGCGCCTGGGGAGAGCGCATCCCCGACGCGTGCGGGTTTCGTCGTGAGCAAGGCAGTGGGTGGCGCGGTCGTCCGGAACAAGGTCAAGCGCCGACTCCGTCACCTGATGCGCGACCGCATCGCCGAGCTGCCCCCCGGTAGCCTGGTAGTGGTACGGGCGCTGCCCGGTGCGGGCGACGCCGACCAAGCACAACTGGCCCAAGACCTGGATGCCGCTCTCCGGCGGCTGCTGGGAGGGGGCGCGCGATGAAATATCCACTGCTGGCCCTGATCAAGTTGTACCAGTGGACGATCAGTCCACTGCTCGGGCCGGTCTGCAAGTACTACCCGTCGTGCTCCCACTACGGCTACACGGCCATCGACCGGCACGGCGCGATCAAGGGAACGGCACTCACGGCCTGGCGCATCCTGCGCTGCAACCCCTGGTCGCCGGGCGGTGTGGACCACGTTCCGCCGCGCAAGCGTCCGCGGTGGCACGAAAGGCTGCGTGACGCCTGGCGTGCACGCAAGGGCGGGCCCTCCGCCGCCGAAACGGCCACCGAGGAGAACGATTCCTCGTGCCCGGCCGCAGAGACCTCGCCCCATGCCCAAGGAGCATGATTAGTGGACACGATTGCCAGCCTCTTCAGTTTCATCACCTGGCCCGTTTCCTGGGTCATCGTCCAGTTCCACACGGTGTACGGCGCGATCTTCGGCCCTGACACCGGGTGGGCCTGGGGCCTGTCCATCGTGTCCCTGGTGATCGTGATCCGGATCTGCCTGGTTCCGCTCTTCGTGAAGCAGATCAAGGCGACGCGAGCGATGCAGACGCTCCAGCCGGAGATGAAGAAGATCCAGGAGCGCTACAAGAACGACCGGCAGCGCCAGTCCGAAGAGATGATGAAGCTGTACAAGGAGACGGGCACCAACCCGCTCTCCTCGTGCCTCCCCATCCTGGCCCAGTCACCGTTCTTCTTCGCGCTGTACCACGTGCTGAACGGCATTGCCTCCGGCAACAAGATCGGCGTCATCGACGAGCAGCTGCTCGCCAGCGCGCGGCAGGCGCACATCTTCGGTGCCCCCCTGGCGGCGAAGTTCATGGACAGCGCGTCGACGGTGGAGGCGCTCGGCGCCTCCCTGACCGATGTGCGGGTCGTGACCGCGGTCATGATCGTCATGATGTCGGCCTCGCAGTTCTTCACCCAGCGCCAGCTGATGACGAAGAACGTCGACACCACGGTGAAGACGCCGTTCATGCAGCAGCAGAAGATGCTGATGTACGTCTTCCCGGTCATGTTCGCCGTCTTCGGCATCAACTTCCCCGTCGGCGTGCTCGTGTACTGGCTGACCACCAACGTGTGGACCATGGGCCAGCAGATGTACGTCATCCACAACAACCCGACCCCGGGTTCCAAGGCGCAGGCCTCGTACCTGGACCGGCTCTACAACCACGTCACGCACCACGGCAAGGCCCGCAAGCGCAGCGAGCGCATCATCATCAAGGCCATCGTCGCCAAGGGCCGTGACCGCAACGAGTTCGAGCGCAAGTTCATCAACGGTCTGAGCAAGGCCGGTCTCGCGGCCCAGGCCGACGGCACCGTGGTCAAGAGCGACTCCCAGGTCGTCACCGAGGTCGAGGACGGTGCCCCCGCGAGTGCCGGAACGCCGAGGCGGCAGCAGCCCAAGCGGCAGTCGAAGTCCCAGCGGCAGTCGGGCAGCACCAGGACGACCGACGACTCGTCCTCCTCGTCCCCGTCGTCGACGTCGCTGAGCAAGTCGGACGAGCCGCAGGGCACCAAGCCGGCAGCAGACAAGAAGCCCGCTGCGAAGCCGGGCAACGGCACCCGCAGCAAGGCCCAGTCCGGCCAGCGCAAGGGCGGACCGCAGCGTCCCAAGTCCCCGTCCAAGAAGTAAGAAGGAGCCCATCCCGTGACGGAAGGCACCACCTCCGCCGAGGGTGCAGACACCCTGACCCGCCTGGAGCAGGAGGGCGACATCGCGGCGGACTACCTCGAGGGTCTGCTGGACATCGCTGATCTCGACGGTGACATCGACATGGACGTCGAGGGAGATCGAGCCTCGGTGTCGATCATCAGTGATGTGAGCACCCGCGACCTCCAGAAGCTGGTCGGCCGCGACGGTGAGGTACTGGAAGCGCTGCAGGAGCTGACCCGGCTGGCAGTCCACCGGGAGACCGGGGACCGGAGCCGGCTCATGCTCGACATCGCCGGGTACCGCGCCAGGAAGCGGGCCGATCTGACCGAGCTGGCCGCCGAGGCCGCGGCCGAGGTCAAGAGCAGCGGCGAGCCCAAGCAGCTCAAGCCGATGACGCCGTTCGAGCGCAAGGTCGTGCACGACGCCGTCAAGGCGGCCGGCATGCGCAGCGAGTCCGAGGGCGAGGAGCCCCAGCGCTTCGTCGTCGTGCTGCCCAACTGATATACGCATGTCTTCTCGGCCCCGTCTGGAGCGCAGGCGGGGCCGAACTTGTCAGCCTGGTAGTTCTGGTGGTCGGCGCCCAGTCCGGTGCGCTGATGCGGTACGGAAGGACGGTCCCCGTGACGGAGGCAGCGGAGCTCCCCCCTGCGCCCGAGCAGGCACGTGACGTATTCGGTGATCGCTTCTCGGATGCGGTCCGGTACGCCGAGCTCCTGGCTGAGGCGGGAGTGCAGCGCGGGCTCATTGGGCCACGCGAGGTTCCCCGCCTGTGGGAACGGCACCTGCTCAACTGCGCGGTGCTCTCGGAGGTGGTGCCGGAGGGTGTCACCGTCTGCGACGTCGGCTCGGGTGCCGGTCTTCCCGGCATCCCCCTTGCCCTCGTCAGAGAGGACCTCAAGATCACGCTCTTGGAGCCGCTGCTGAGGCGTACCACCTTCCTGACCGAGGTCGTGGAGCTGCTGGGCCTGGACCACGTCACCGTCGTCCGTGGCCGGGCGGAGGAAGTGATGGGCAAGCTTCCTCCCGTCCACGTGGTGACCGCACGCGCCGTGGCTCCGCTTGACCGGTTGGCCACCTGGGGCATCCCGTTGCTCCGACCGTACGGCGAGATGCTGGCGCTCAAGGGTGACACTGCCGTGGACGAGCTGAAGAGCGCGGCGACGGCGCTGAGCAAGCTCGGTGCCGTGGACACATCCATCCTGCATGTCGGAGAAGGCGTCGTGGATCCGTTGTCCACGGTCGTGCGGGTGGAGGTCGGGGAAAGCCCCGGCGGGGTGCGGTTCGCTGCAAAGCGCGCCAAGGCTGCTCGTACGGGGAGGACGCGTCGTCGACGCTGACTCTTCCGGAGAGGCCGCGTACTCCACATAAGCTGCCTCGCATGTGCGTGCCGGAGTGTCGCGCGGTCCGGGCCGGGACCGCTAGGCATCGTGTTTCACGTGAAACGTCGCTCACTGCTGCACGGCATCATCAGTCGGGGCCGCGCCGCGGCCGAACCCCGCGACCGTAAGCCTCTCGGGTCACTCGATAAGGGAGCGGAGTTGTCCACAGAGGTGGATTTCTCCACAGAAGGCCAGGGCTCACTGGTTCACGACCCGGCAGGCATGGGAGGCTCTGTTCATTGCGAGCCTGAAGTCGAGGAGAGTGAATCCTTGCGGTCCGACGCCAACATCGCGGGACCGATGACCGATCCGGTCCCCGGTCCCCGTACCGAGTCTCTGGGGGGCGATGTTTCACGTGAAACGCCGCCTCCGATGGACGACACTCCGATCGGTCGCGCTGCCCAGATGGCGGTGGACGCTCTGGGCCGCGCCGGCGAGGGCCTGCCGCGACCCGAGCACACGCGAGTGATCGTGGTCGCCAACCAGAAGGGCGGCGTCGGCAAGACCACGACGACCGTCAACCTGGCTGCCTCCCTGGCGCTGCATGGTGGGCGCGTCCTGGTCGTCGACCTCGACCCCCAGGGCAACGCCTCCACCGCGTTGGGAATCGATCACCACGCCGAGGTTCCCTCGATCTACGACGTGCTGGTCGAGAGCAAGCCGCTGTCGGAGGTCGTGCAGCCGGTCCCGGACGTCGAGGGCCTCTTCTGTGCCCCCGCCACGATCGATCTGGCCGGTGCGGAGATCGAACTGGTCTCCCTCGTGGCTCGGGAAAGCCGGCTCCAGCGTGCCATTCAGGCCTACGAGCAGCCGCTGGACTACGTTCTCATCGACTGCCCGCCCTCGCTCGGCCTGCTGACGGTGAACGCGCTCGTCGCGGGCCAGGAGGTGCTCATCCCGATTCAGTGCGAGTACTACGCGCTGGAGGGCCTCGGTCAGCTGCTGCGTAACGTCGACCTGGTGCGGGGGCATCTCAATCCCGACCTCCACGTGTCGACCATCCTGCTCACCATGTACGACGGCCGTACCCGTCTGGCGTCACAGGTGGCGGAAGAGGTGCGCAGCCACTTCGGCGACGAAGTGCTGCGGACGAGCATTCCCCGCTCGGTCCGTATCTCCGAGGCGCCGAGCTACGGGCAGACCGTGCTGACCTACGATCCAGGGTCAAGCGGTGCTCTCTCCTATCTTGAGGCCGCACGTGAGATCGCGCTGAAGGGCGTCGGTGTCAGCTACGACGCCACCCACGCCCACGTCGGTGCCCAGACCAACCCGAACATGGTGGAGGGGATTCAGTGAGCGAGCGACGAAGGGGGCTGGGCCGAGGTCTTGGCGCACTGATTCCCGCCGCCCCGACGGAAAGAACACCTGCGGCGACCGCAGTGGGGAATGCACCTTCCTCTTCTTCGGGAGCGGCACCTGCGCTGGCGGGCGAGCGTGGAGTGGCTGCGGCGAAGGTGGCCAAGCTGGCGTCCGTTTCACGTGAAACCGAGGAGTACCCGGCGCAGGGGGGAGTGGAGGAGTCGGGAGCTCCTCCGGGTGTGCACTTCGCCGAGATCCCGCTCGACGCCATCACACCGAACCCGAGGCAACCTCGCGAGGTGTTCGCCGAGGACGCGCTGGCCGAACTCGTCACCTCCATCAAGGAGGTGGGCCTTCTCCAGCCCGTCGTCGTACGGCAGCTGGGGTCCGGCCGCTATGAGCTCATCATGGGTGAGCGGCGCTGGCGGGCCTGCCGTGAGGCGGGGCTGGATGCCATCCCCGCGATCGTACGGGCCACCGACGACGAGAAGCTCCTTCTGGACGCCCTGCTGGAGAACCTGCACCGGGCGCAGCTCAATCCACTGGAAGAGGCCGCGGCCTACGACCAGTTGCTGAAGGACTTCAACTGCACCCACGATCAGCTTGCGGATCGGATCGGCCGCTCGCGTCCGCAGGTCTCCAACACCTTGCGTCTGCTGAAGCTGTCGCCGGCGGTTCAGAGTCGGGTTGCCGCCGGAGTTCTCTCCGCTGGGCACGCGCGGGCGCTGCTCGCAGTCGATGACGCCGAGGAGCAGAACCATCTGGCCCGTCGCATCGTGGCCGAGGGTCTTTCGGTGCGCAACGTCGAGGAGATCGTGACCCTTATGGGCGCGGGTCCGAAGAAGGCCTCACGTGCCAAGGGTCCGCGGGCAGGCGCGCGGGTCTCCCCGGCGCTGAGCGGCCTGGCGACGCGTCTTTCGGACCGCTTCGAGACCAGGGTGAAGGTCGACCTGGGGCAGAAGAAAGGCAAGATCACTGTCGAGTTCGCCTCCATGGAGGATCTTGAGCGGATCCTCGGCACTCTCGCTCCGGGAGAGGGTCCGGTGCTGCAGAACGCCTGGGAGGACGAGGAGTCCACGGAGACCGAGGTCTGACCGCGCGGCTTCGGGCGACTTCCTTTCGCCGACGGAGCGGACCGTGTCCGGTGTGTACCGGAACACGGTCCGCTCTTTGCTTTCTGTCGGTATCGATGCAATCGCTTCGTGGATACGATGCGAGCGGGTACGGCGCATCCACCTGGCGGCTCCTCTGAGAGGGAGGCGGGCCATGCGGACCATGAGCCGGGGCGGTCTGGTGACCACCTGTCTGGGGCTGGGCATGCTCGGTGGGTTCGTCGGCAGTCTGCTCAGGGAACGGAGTGCCCTGGCGGCAGCCCGTGACACAGCGGGCGACGGAAGCGAGGAAAAGCTGTCATGGGGCGTCGGCTCGTACCGCTCACGCTGGACAACCTGGCGGACCTGCCTCAGCGTTGCCGCTCGTGCGTCTTCTGGGAGCTGGACCCGGTCAGCGGTGAGGCAGCGGTAGGGGCGGGCACGGCCGAGACCGAGAAGGAAGCCTGGATCTCCGCCGTGCTGCTGGACTGGGGATCCTGCGGGCGGGTGGTCTATGTGGATGACACCCCGGTGGGGTTCGTCCTCTACGCACCTCCCGCGTACGTCCCGCGCGCGACGGCCTTTCCGACGAGCCCTGTCTCACCGGATGCCGTGCAGCTGATGACGGGTTTCCTTATGCCGGGCTACCGGAGTCAGGGGCTCGGCCGTGTCATGGTGCAGACGGTCGCCAAGGACCTGCTGCGTCGCGGGTTCAAGGCGATCGAGGCCTTCGGCGATGCGCGCTGGAAGGAACCGGCCTGCCTGCTTCCCGCCGACTACCTCCTGGCGGTGGGCTTCAAGACCGTACGGCACCACCCGGTCCACCCCAGGATGCGGCTGGAACTGCGCTCCACGCTCTCATGGAAGGAGGACGTGGAGATGGCCCTGGACCGGCTTCTGGGCGCGGTACAGAAGGAACCGGCGCTGCGACCTCTGTGACTGCTTCTCGCCGTCGGGGGATGCACGCCCGGGGGCGGGCATGCGGAAGGGCCGGTCCCATTGAGGCGCCGGCCCTTCCGTTGTTTCACGTGGAACGCGAGGTGTCACCTCCGCCGTCCTACTCCGCGATGAAGTCCTCCAGGTCGCGGACGATCGCGGCCTTCGGCTTCGCACCGACGATCGTCTTGGCGACCTCGCCGTTCTGGTACACGTTCAGCGTCGGGATGGACATGACGCCGTACTTCGCAGCCGTGCCGGGGTTCTCGTCGATGTTCAGCTTGACGACCTGGATCTTGTCACCGTACTCGGTGGCGATTGCC
Organism: Streptomyces sp. MS06; assembly: GCF_047200655.1. NCBI lineage: Bacteria > Bacillati > Actinomycetota > Actinomycetes > Kitasatosporales > Streptomycetaceae > Streptomyces > Streptomyces sp. MS06. The sequence continues at coordinate 36,253 of NZ_JBJZOJ010000027.1, read as the reverse complement.
TCCAGGGAGGGCGCGATCTGACGGCACGGACCGCACCAGGCGGCCCAGAAGTCCACCAGGACGGGCTTGTCGCTCTTGAGGACGTCCTCGTCGAAGGAGGCGTCGGTCACGTTCTTCAGGGTGCCTGCCACAGCGGGTTCCTTCACTTTCGGTGCGCGGGGCGGTTGGGGTTCAGACGGAGGTCTTCTCGGGCTCGGCCTCGTTCTCGTCCGAGAGGGCAGCGAGGAAGCGCTCGGCGTCCAGGGCCGCGGAGCATCCGGTGCCGGCCGCGGTGATCGCCTGGCGGTAGGTGTGGTCGACGACGTCGCCGGCGGCGAACACCCCGGTCAGGTTCGTCCGGGTGGAGGGCGCGGCAACCTTGAGGTAGCCCTCCCCGTCAAGATCCAGCTGGCCCTTGAACAGCTCGGTGCGCGGGTCGTGGCCGATGGCGATGAACAGACCGGTGACGGGCAGAGCGGAGAGTTCGCCCGTCTTGACGTTCCGCAGCTTCAGGCCCGACAGCTTCTCGTCGCCCTCGATCTCCGCAACCTCGCTGTCCCAGACGAACGTGATCTTCGGATCGCCGAACGCGCGCTCCTGCATTGCCTTGGAGGCGCGCAGCGTGTCCCGGCGGTGGACCACCGTCACGGACCGGGCGAAGCGCGAGAGGAAGGTGGCTTCCTCCATCGCGGTGTCCCCGCCTCCGATCACAGCGATGTCCTGCTCCCTGAAGAAGAAACCGTCGCAGGTGGCACACCAGGAGACCCCGCGGCCGGAGAGCGCGTCCTCGCGCGGCAGACCCAGCTTGCGGTGCTGCGAGCCGGTGGTGACGATCACGGCCTTGGCCTTGTGGACCGTGCCCGCAGTGTCCGTGACCGTCTTGACGTCGCCGGAGAGGTCGACGGAGACCACGTCGTCGGCGATCAGCTCGGCACCGAACCGCTCGGCCTGCGCCCGCATGTTGTCCATGAGGTCCGGGCCCATGATGCCGTCCCGGAAGCCGGGGAAGTTCTCCACGTCGGTGGTGTTCATGAGGGCACCACCCGCAGTGACGGCGCCCTCGAAGACCAACGGCTTCAGCGACGCGCGCGCGGTGTACAGCGCCGCCGTGTAGCCGGCGGGCCCGGAGCCGATGATGATCACGTTACGGACGTCGCTCACGGCTGGATTCCTCGTCTCTGGACTGCGTCGTACGGCCGGTGGGAGTTCCCTTCCGGGACTCACACCCCACCCAACGGATCCTACGGGGCGCGCATTCCCGTCCGGTCCGGGCACACGGAACGGGCGACACCGCGCGGCACGCGGTGCGGAGAAGACCCGCGGTGCGAAACGCTCAGGGGCGGGGGTAGGAGTCCTTCCACAGCACCGAGGCGGTGGGGGACGACGGGTTCTTGATACAGGTCGCGTCCATGATGTAGGCGGTGACCCGTGAGCTGTCGGTGCCGTCGGGCAACACCACGAGGAGCGCGTCCTTCCCCTGGTAGGTGCCGTTCTCGGTGGCCAGGGCGGGCCCGTCCTGGGAGCCCAGACCGCGCCTGACGCACTCAGGAAGCACGCTCCCCTGCAAGACCTTCGGACTCGCGGAGTCGACCTCGCCCTGGATGCCGAAGCTGTGCGGGGAGCGGGAGTCCTTGGTCGGCTTCGACTCGGTGGCGAGCAGGGCGGTGACCTGCTGCTGCAGAGTGTCCGAGGAGAAGGTGTCCGCTGCGGTCGACGGCCGGCCCTCGGCAACCGTGCCCGACCCGCCTCCGCCGGTGAGCGAGGACACCAGCACGGACCCGAGGCCCAGCACGGCCGCCCCGAGTGCGGTCCCCAGGAGTGCCCTGCGACGGCCCCCGTGCCGCTTGCGGTCCTTGCGACCCGGTCCGGTGGCGGCTCTGGCATGACCCGCGGGACGTCCCGGCTCCGCCGTTTCACGTGAAACATCCACGCGGTCGCCATGGCCTGACAGGCCCGTTCCGGAGACCGGAGGGGCAGCCGGGGCCGCGTCGTCAGCGTCGGCCGAGTCGGCCCCGTGGTTGGCCGTTCCGACCTGGAGGGGCACCTCGGCGGCCAGAGCGGCGTCGATGCGACGGGCGACGTCAGCGGGCATGGGCGGCACGTCCGGCAGGGCGCCGAGCAACCCCCGGACTCCCTCCAGTGAGGCGCGCACGTCCGCACACTGCTCGCACAGACTCAGGTGCTCCCGGACTTCGCCGGCACGGGACGACGAAAGCAGCCCCTCGGTGAGGTCGGAGATCTCGGCGACATCCGGGTGCCGGGCCCGGTCCGTCGTGGAAGTCACGCTCGCCCACCTCCGCCCTTCACCGCAGCTGAGTCGCTCGATCCTTGATTGGCTGGCCCACCGTCTCGCGGACCTGCTGAGGGTGGGACGGATGCCCCCTGCGTCCGGTTCCGTCCCCCGCTGGAGGATCCGTGGCCGTCGCTGTTCCCCGGACGCAGATGGACGAGGAGCGGCAGCAGCCGGGCTCGGCCTCGGGAGCATCGACTCTTCACCGTGCCGGCCGGTACATCGAGAATCCGGGCCGCCTCGGCGATCGGATAACCCTGCATGTCCACCAGGACCAGGGCGGCGCTCTGGTCGGCCGGCAGCGTGGCGAGCGCTGCGAGGAGCTGGCGGTGCAGCTCCGCGCGCTCGGCGGGCGCCGATGCCGACTCGTGTGGCTCCAGTAGCTGTTCCAGGCGGTCGGTGTCGTCGACGGGAGAGGTTCTTCGGGAAGCGGCCTTGCGGGCGCGGTCGAGACAGGCGTTCACGGTGATGCGGTGCAGCCACGTGGTGACCGCGGACTGGCCGCGGAAGGTGTGAGCTGCGCGATACGCCGAGACAAGGGCGTCCTGAACGGCGTCGGCGGCCTCCTCCCGGTCGCCCAGCGTCCGGAGGGCGACCGCCCAGAGCCGGTCGCGGTGACGCCGCACGAGTTCACCGAACGCATCCGGCTCGCCTTCCACATGGCGGGCGAGCAGATCCCGGTCGCTCACTCCGCCGTATCCGGCTCCCTCCGCCATCAGCCCCCTCCCCCTCTCGCCTTCAGCTGCTCACCTTGATGTCCGCCACCCGGCCACGGTAGGTACCGTCACCGGTCGGCGGCAGCTCGGTCAGCCAGACCAGGAGGTAGCGGGTGGTGACGGCCTTGCTCGGCTGCAGCGTCACGGTGGTGCCCGATCCCTCGGCGACCTTCGCGTAGGCGTCGAAGGCCTTGGGCTCGGAGGCCGCTGAACCGGAGGCGGCACGCAGCTCCACCGACGTCCGTCCGACGAAGGTGACGGTCACCTTCCCGACCTGCTGGGCCTTTCCGAGATCGAGGATGAGGCCGAGACCGGGCTTCAGGTTCCCGAAGTCCGCGCCCTTGTAGAAGTACGTCTCCCAGTAGCTCCCGGGGTCGTCGTCGTAGGACTTGCCCACATCGGACGGCTTCTCGGAACCATCGCCGAAGGGGTCGAAGTCCCGGGCGCCGCTGATGGCGATCGGCTGGCCCGCCGACTTCGTGGGCCCCTTCTCACCAGTGTCGGTCGTCTGGGTGGGACCCGTGTTGTCGGCCTCGCCACCTCGGTCCATCAGGGCGTCCGCAAGCTGCCAGCTCCCCAGACCGAGCGCGACGATCAGCAGGGCGGACACCGCCCACTTGAGCGCCCGGCCGGTACGGCTCTGCAGCGGCGGCGGTGGAGTGGCCACCGTCGGGGCGATCCCCGGGCGCGGTGCGGTACGGCCGTAGGTGCCCTGCTGATACGTCGTGCGCTGGTACTCCGGCGGAGCGGTGAACGCCGGCTCCGGCGGGCGGACGCGGGGCATCTCACCGATCGCCCGGACCAGTTCCTCCGGCGTGGTGCACGGGGCCTCATGCCGGGAAGCGGTGGCACCGTCGTTGGCGAGGGCGCGCATGGACAGTTCCGACAGACCGCGGTGAACCCCGGCGCGCACCTGGTCGGGAGCGATCAGACCGACGTCCTTGGGCAGCCCGGACAGGCCGTAGGCATCGTTCTCGTACGGCCAGCGCTGGGTGAGAGCCGCGTACAGCAGTGCGCCGATCGCCTCGGTGTCCGCGCGCTGCGGAGTGTCGGAACTGATGCCACGCAGTGCTGCGTTGACGGCGAGCCCGCGGATACGCCACTGACCTGTGGAGGCCCGCAGGACGGCGTTCGGGTTCAGGCGCAGATGCGCCAGCCCCTCGCGGTGCGCGGCGGCCATTGCGGTGGCGACCTGACTGGTCATCTGGTAGGCGTCGTGCGGCTCCAGTGGGCCGACGGCGAGGAGCGCGGTGAGCTCCGTGGCATCAGGCAGCCACTCGTGGACGACGTAGACGAGGTCGTTCTCCTCCACGGCGTCCAGGACCTGTACGAAACGCGGATCGGCGAGCAGCGCGGATGACCGGGCCGCGGCGAGGACGGAGCGTGCGCGCGAGTGATCGGCCGGCAGCACATGAACGCCCACCGCCCGGCGGAGCTTCTCGTCCACCGCCCGCCAACTGCTGAATCCGTCCAGACGGGTGACGCACTCCTCGAGCCGGTAGCGTCTGGCGAGTTTGTGACCACTGTGCAGCTCGGGTGGTGAGGCCTTCTCGGAACGTTCCGTCCCGCCGCTCCCCTGTGCCTCGTTCCTGTCCGTGTCCCGCTCCCGGTTCTTGGCCACCCCGTCGGCCGTGGACTGGTCCGCCTGTGCGGTCAGCGGCTCGTCACCGCTGTTGTCTGCCACGTCGACGGCAGCTGTGCTCCGTTCCGCCACCGTCGTTCCTGCCTCCCCATTCATCGCGCGCCGTACGACAACCGTGCGCGCCGTCCGACGCCGAGACCAATTGTGCCCACAGTCCGCCGCTCTGCACGACATGCGGAGGCGGACATAGGTTGTGCGCCTACCCCCTTTCAGCGGCCGAGTCGTCCGCGAACCATACCGACGAGCGAGTTGAGCTCCTCGATGCGCATGCGGCGGGCGGCGAGGTAGAAGGTGCCCAGCAGGACGGCCCCGCCGGCCAGGAGCGCGGTGAAGGAGCCCAGGGCGCCCTGGCCGAGCGAGTGGCCGATGCCGTAGATGGCGGCCCCGCTCAGTGCGGCGGCCGGCACGGAGGCGATGCACAGCCGGGCATAGGTACGCAGGACGTGCGCGCCGTCCAGGTCGCCGTTCAGCCGCTTGCGCAGCCGCTGCCAGGCCACGCCGACACCGATCGCGTAGGCGAGGCCGTAGGAGGCCGCCATGCCGACCACCGCCCAGCGTGCGGGCAGGAGGAGGTAGCAGACGACGGAGGCGCTGGCGTTGACCGCGGCCACGATGACCGTGTTGTAGAAGGGCGTGCGGGTGTCCTCGTAGGCGTAGAAGGCGCGCAGCACGACGTACTGCACGGAATAGGGGATCAGGCCGAGGCCGAAGGCCATCAGCATGTAGCCCATGTTGGTGGCCTCGCTGGTGCCCGAGGAGCCGAAGATCAGGGTGCACATCGGGATGCCCAGGGCGAGGAAACCGAAGGCGATCGGCACGATGGCCACCGCGGTGGTGCGCAGCCCCTGGGAGATGTCGTCGCGTACGGCACCGGCGTCGCTCTCGGCGGCGGAGCGGGAGATGCGCGGCAGCAGCGCGGCCATCAGCGAGACGGTGATGATCGCCTGGGGAAGGCCCCAGATCAACTGGGCGTTGGCGTAGGCGGCGAAGCCGGTGCCGTCGACGGGTGAGGACTTGCCGGCGGAGGTGGAGAGCTGGGAGACGACGAGGGCGCCGGCCTGGTTGGCGAGGACGAAGAGGAAGGTCCACTTGGCGAGTGTCACGGCCTTGCCCAGCCCGTGGCCCCGCCAGTCGAAACGCAGCCGCAGCCGGAATCCCGTCTCCCGCAGGTAGGGGATCATCGCCAGGGCCTGGACGGCGAGGCCGAGCAGTACGCCGATGCCGAGGAGCCGCTGGCCCTCCGGCGGGATGGTGGTCACCTTCATGCCGGAGTCGGCGGCGGTGCCGTAGACGTAGATGAACATCCCCAGCGTCACGATGATGACGATGTTGTTCAGGACCGGAGTCCACATCATCGCGCCGAACCTGCCGCGCGCGTTGAGGATCTGGCCCATCACGACGTGGATGCCCATGAAGAAGATCGAGGGCAGGAAGTACTGCACGAAGGTGACGCCGACTTGGTGCGCGTCCGGATCACTGGCCACCGAGTCCGACAGCAGCCGGATCAGCAGGGGAGCGGCGAAGATCGCGGCCACGGTGAGGAGCCCGAGCGCGACCATGACGAGGGTGAGCAGGCGGTTGGCGTAGGCCTCTCCGCCGTCCTCGTCCTCCTTCATGGAGCGCACCAGCTGGGGCACGAAGACGGAGTTGAGACCGCCGCCGACGGTGAGGATGTAGATCATGGTCGGCAGCTGGTACGCGACCTGGAAGGTGTCGCCGAGAAGGCCCACACCGAGTGCGGACACGATCAGCGCGGAGCGGATGAAGCCGGTGAGGCGGGAGACCATCGTGCCGGCCGCCATCACGGCACTGGACTGGAGCAGTCCCGAGGCGCGTCCGCCCTTCCGGGCGGCCGGGGCGGCCGGGGTGGCTGTCGCGGCGGGCGCCTCGGCGGGCACGGTCCCGAGGTTCATGGTCCGGTCGTCCGCGTCGGCCTCCGACGCCGGGTTCTGCGACCCGGGTACCGGGTTTCCCGGCGCCGCTGCGGGGCCCGGAACCGACAGACCGGCCGGCGGCGCGGAGGGACCGCCCGGCTGCTGGTCGCGGAAGAGATGAGCGAAGGCGTCCGAGGGGGGCTGCTCCTCACCCGACCCGGTCACCAGATCGTCGACCCCCACGTACTGGGTCGTGCGGGGGTCGTCCCCGTAGGGCAGCCGCTGGGAGGGGCCTTCCGGCTCCGGCGCCGGGGTCTGCGCCCATACCCGGGGGTCCGGGGCGTACGGCGTCTGCGGCGGCTGCCCGTACAGCGGCTGCCGGGCTCCGGGCGGCGGCGGAGGATGCGCGGCGCGGTCGTACAGGGCCTCGGCGACCGGATCCTGGGCGGAGAGGTCCTGCGCCCGGTAGGGGTCCTGGTCGTAGGCGTCCTGGAGGTACATGTCCGCGGGTTGCTGCGGCGGCACCTGACCGTGCTCGGGCGGCGGGCCCTCGGGGCGGTCCGAGCCGCCCACGGCCCGGCCGCGGTCACCGTCGTACGGCGCGTTCATGGTTACCCCACCTCATCGTCCCGGGCCCACGGCCACGTCATCCTCAGCGGTCCACTCTCTCACCCGTGCCGGACGGGCCGGCGCTTTCCGCTGCGGTGTCCGGTGCCGGGTCACTCGGCTGCTGCGGGGTGTCCGTCTCCGTCGCGGAGCCCGAATCCCCCGGGTGAGGCTCTCCGGCCCCCTCGGAGCCCTCTCTGCCGTCCCCGGAGCCGCCGTCCGCCTCCGTGTCCGTCCGGGGCTCCTCCGCTGCGTCGGAGCCCTCCTGGGGGCCGTTCTCGGGGGCCTCCGAGGCGGGGCCAGTCTCGTCCGCGTACCGCGCCGCGGCCCGCTTGCGCTGGGTGTACATGCGGAACCCGGCCAGGACCAGCAGCAGCACTCCACCGCCGATGACGAGCATCACGGTCGCGGTGATCTCGGTGACCTGGACGTCGAAGGTCACCGGGTCCCCGTACGTCTCCCCGTTCTGGGTGTAGAGCTGCGCCACCACCGTGGTCTGGCCGTTGACGTTGGCGGACGTGCTGAACTTCACGGTCTGGCTGTGACCGCCGGAAACCGTGACGGGCTGCTCGGCGAAGCGGTTGCCGTCGATCTTCAGCCGGGTCGGGTTGGTGGAGGTGAGCCGCAGCACCAGGTGGTCCACGCCCTGCACCAGGTTGTTCTGCACCGTGACCGGGATGGTGGCGCTGCGTCCGGACAGCTTGGTGTCGGACTTGTCGATGAGTCTCACCTGGCCGGCGAGGGTCTCCAGATAGAACTGCACACCGTGGCGGAAGACGCTCGCCCTGTCGGTCTTGCCGCGCCAGGACGCGGACATCCCGCGGTTCAGAGCCCGTCCGAAGGGCGTCACCACGCGCGACGGGTAGGTGAGGACGAGCTGGAAGTTCTCCAGCTCGTCCTGGGTGTCCGCGATCGTCTGGAAGGCCGCCCGCGGCAGCTCCCGCTTACGCAGCGACGAGGGGTAGCTCTTCGTGGAGGGCACCTTCGTGGTGGCGTCCGGATCCGGCTCGGCCTTCGCGGCCGCCGTGAGGTCCTGGGGCACAGACCAGTTGCCGCTGTTCAGGGCGGTCAGGGCCTTGGACATGGCCTGTGCCTGATAGCCGGTCGGCATCCGCTGGGGGGCGACGACGATGCTGCGCTGCCGGTGGGTCTGCAGGTTGAGCGACAGGCTCTCCGCGAGGAATCGCTGCACGGCCAGAGTCGACGCGGAGGCCGTGGTCATGTCCCCCTGGAACGCCGTGGACATCGGGGCGTCGGCGACGACCGCCGAGGTACCGCCACCGATGGGCCGGGCGGCCGACGGCGTGTAGTACAGCCGGCCGGCGTCCCTCATGCTGTCGCTGCGGGCGATCACCTTGTCCGCGCCCGCCGATGTGGCGACCTTCACGATCGAGGGGTCGACAGCACCGTCCACGGGCCAGGCGAAATCGGTGGTCGGCGTCACGTGCAGCACCGTGCGCACCGTGGTGGCGGCGACATCGGTGGCGGCCTTGAGCTGGCTGAGCGAACCGGTGACGCTCGTTCCGTTGTGAGCGAGGGAGGCCAGGTCCGGGTCGGCGAACGGCAGTGCGACCACTTCCTTCCCCCGTACCGCCTGCTGCAACGAGGCCAGCCACCGCTTGGCGACGTCCTGGTGGGTGCCGGCCGTGGTGGTGTCACCCTCGGTTCCGATGCGGTAGCTCCCCGTCATGGCGTCGACGGATGCCAGCAGATCCGGGTCGATCACCCAGGTGACGTCGAGCTTCTCGCCCAGCGACAGCATGCGGTCCAGTCTGCCGCCCGGGGAGATCTCCGCGGCGAGATCGTCGTTGCGGAAGACCGGGGTCTGCTGCTCGTTCGAACCGGTTTCCGCCGTCATGTGGACTGAGGAGACCAGTGGCCACAGGAAGGTCGCCCTGGTCTGGGTGTCCGCCTCGTCGGGCTCCCAGGGAAGGAACGTCCGCTGGATGCCCAGCACCCGGTCCCAGCGCTGCGTCGACGTCTCTCCGGTGAGCGACACACCGAGCGGGTAGACCCCGTTGCCGCCGAGGCCCAGTTTGTCCACCGGGACGGAGATGCTGAAGTGCTGCGCCACACCCGGAGAGAGCTCGGGGAACTCGGCGACGTACTTGCCGCCGATCTCGGAGCCGTCGACCCCGGCGACATAGCCGCCGCGGTCGGCTACGGAGGCGACGGCCGACCGGGTGGTCAGCTCATGCCCCACTCGCAGGCCCACGTGGGCGTCCGTGACCGTCTGCTTGCTCTTGTTGGTCACGGTGCCCGAAACGGTGAGAGTGTCTCCCCCGGTCAGGACGGCGGGGCTCAGCGAATCCACGGCCACCGCGACGGTGTGGGACCCGGAGGCCTCCTTGGGAGTCTCCGGTACCGCGGCCCGGGCCGGCACGGCGGCGGGAAACTGGAGCAGGCCGGCCAGCAGGGGCGCTCCGGCCAGCAGGGCCGCGGTGCGCCGGAGCCACCGGCGGGCAGGTGAGGGACTCATTCCCTGGAAGTCTGCCGCCTCGGCCACGCGCTCGCCCGTCCCTCGTCGTCAGTGGTCGTCGGAATGTGCGTCCACGCATGGTAACGATGTGCGCTGAGGGGAAGTGCCGCGGAGTCCTCCACAAGATCGGGCGATCACGGTCCGGTCCCCCTTTGCATGCCGCGCGAAGAGGGGGACTCCTGGGCGAAGCCTCGCAGCGGAAGCCCGGGTGGGGGCGGCCTGTTGTCTGCCGTCCGCCCCCGTCGAAGCGGGGACGCTGCCCTCCGGCCGGGCCACGTACCCTCTTCTGTTGTGCCGAACGCCAACGAAGACACTCCCACTGCCCTGAGCCAGGTGCAGCAGCGCGCGGTGAGCGAACTGCTGCGGGTCGCCCCCGTCGCCGATGATCTCGCCCGCCGTTTCGAGCAGGCCGGCTTCTCCCTCGCGCTGGTCGGCGGTTCCGTCCGGGACGCGCTGCTCGGCCGGCTCGGCAACGATCTGGACTTCACGACCGATGCTCGCCCCGAGGACGTACTGAAGATCGTCCGGCCCTGGGCGGACGCGGTGTGGGAGGTCGGTATCGCCTTCGGCACCGTCGGAGCTCAGAAGGAAGCCCGCTTCGAGGAAGGCGTCCGTTCCTTCCAGATCGAGATCACCACCTATCGCTCCGAGGCCTACGACCGCTCCTCGCGCAAGCCGGAGGTGTCCTACGGCGAATCCATCGAGGCGGATCTGGTACGACGTGACTTCACGGTCAACGCGATGGCCGTGGCGCTGCCCGAGAAGCGGTTCATCGACCCGTACGGCGGACTGGACGACCTCGCAGCGCGCGAGCTGCGCACGCCCGGCACTCCCGAGGAGTCATTCTCCGACGACCCTCTGCGTATGATGCGCGCCGCGCGCTTCGCCGCTCAACTCGACTTCGAAGTGGCGCCCGAGGTCGTCACCGCGATGAAGGAGATGGCCGCTCGGATCGGCATCGTCTCGGCTGAGCGCGTCCGGGACGAACTCAACAAGCTCGTCCTCTCCGCGCACCCGCGCAAGGGCCTGTCCTTGCTGGTCGACACCGGCCTCGCCGACTGCGTCCTGCCCGAGCTGCCCGCCCTGCGTCTGGAGAGCGATGAGCACCACCGACACAAGGATGTCTACGACCACACGCTGATCGTCCTGGAGCAGGCGATCGCGCTGGAGGACGACGGACCCGACCTCTCCCTCCGGCTCGCCGCGCTGCTGCACGACATCGGCAAGCCGCGGACGCGCCGCTTCGAGAAGGACGGCCGGGTCTCCTTCCACCATCACGAGGTGGTCGGCGCGAAGATGACCAAGAAGCGTATGACGGCCTTGAAGTACTCCAACGAGCTGGTGAAGGACGTCTCCCGGCTGGTCGAACTCCACCTCCGCTTCCATGGCTACGGCACCGGCGAATGGACGGACTCCGCCGTCCGCCGCTACGTCCGGGACGCCGGCCCTCTTCTGAACCGCTTGCACAAGCTGACCCGCTCCGACTGCACCACGCGCAACAAACGCAAGGCCGCCGCGCTCTCCCGCGCCTACGACGGCCTGGAGGAACGCATCGCGCAGTTGCAGAAGCGGGAGGAGCTGGATGCGATCCGCCCCGACCTCGACGGCAACCAGATCATGGAGATCCTGGGTGTCCGGCCCGGCCCGGCCGTCGGCAAGGCGTACAAGCACCTGCTCGAGCTGCGGCTGGAGAACGGACCGATGGAACATGATCAAGCGGTGGCGGCGCTGAAGGAATGGTGGACCGCTCAGCAGTGAGCAGCGATGCCGGGGTGCGTTTCACGTGAAACGCACCCCGGCATGCACCGAGGGGCGGTGTTTCACGTGAAACACCGCCCCTCCATGTGTGCCGCCCCGCCGGGCGGCACGACTGCCCTACTTGTTCTCCTTCAGGCAGAGAACCACGTCATGGCCGCCACCGGACTGGTAGTAGGAGATCGTGGCCTCCTGGACGTTCTGGCACTTGTCGCCGTCGCTCGTGAAGCTGAACTTCTCGACGACCTTGTACTGGGCGTTGGCCGCCGAGCAGTCGACCTCTTCGAGATCGGGCTTGCTGTCGGTTCCCTTGTTGTGCATGCAGGAACCCACGGAGGTCGATTCCGCGTCGTCCCGACCCAGGAACCAGCCGATGCCCAGCGCGCCACCGAACTTCAGCAGCGCGACGATGGCGACGACGACCACAGCGCCTATGACGCGAAGGATCTTCTTGCCGCCACGCTTGGCAGGAGCGGGCGCCGGCGGAGGGACAGGCGCGCCGGGAGCACCAGGCGCGCCGGGGGCGCCCTGGTTCGGGAACGGTGCGTAGGGCGCGCCCTGGGGCGGAACTCCCGGCTGGCCGGGCTGCTGTCCCACGGGCGGCGGCGGCGTCTGCCCTGCGTAAGGGTTCTGGCCGTGGGGCGGCGGAGTGGTCACTTTGGGGGTCCCCCTCGAACGTGTTTGCGCGAAGCGCGAGATAAGACCCACGTAAGTTACTTGTTCCCACAGGTGACTTTGCTTTCCCGTCGCCACTTCGTGGCGCTGATGTGACACTCAGCGGGCCTCAAAACGGGCCAAAGACAGGGCAATCGTTCCGTAGAGCACGGCCACGCCGACGACCAGCGCGGACGAGCGCCCGTCGGGTGGCAGCAGCGCCGCGGCCACCCCGGCGGCACCGACGAACGCGGCGTTGAACAGCACGTCGTACAGCGAGAAGATCCGACCCCGGAAGGCGTCGTCCACCGTGGACTGCACCACGGTGTCGGTGGCGATCTTGGCTCCCTGGGTGACGAACCCCAGGAAGAAGGCCGCGACGAAGCCGGGACCTGCCGCGAACGGCAGGCCGAGCGCAGGTTCGAGGAGGGCGCCGATCCCGGCGCAGACCGCGATCCAGCGGCCCGGACCGAGCCGCCCGGCCCCGGCCGGCGTCACCACCGCCGCCGCGAAGAACCCCGCCCCGGAGAAGGCGACGGCCAGCCCGAGCAGTGCGAGCCCCCGGTCCACTCCGGACGACCAGGCGTATCGGCACAGCATCAGCACCAGCACGGTCAAGGCGCCGTAGCAGAACCGCATCAACGTCATCGCGCCCAGCGCCCAGGCCGCCTCCCGCCGCCGAGGGGCGGCGAGATGGCGTACGCCGGCCGCGAGGCCGCGTGCGGTACCGCGGAGGGTCCGGGCCAGTGGCTCCCGTGCCGGCGCGTCGGGGCCGAGCAGCTCCGGTGCCATGCGCAGTGACGCCAGCGCGGAGCACAGGTACAGGGCGGCGCCCAGCAGCACCACGGCGGTGTCGGACTCCGCCGCCAGGAGCCGCACCGCGAAGGCCAGCCCACCGCCCGCGGTCGCGGCGAGGGTGCCGGCGGTCGGCGTGAGGGAGTTGGCGATCACCAGTCGCTCCTCGTCGACCACGCGCGGCAGGGCCGCGGAAAGGCCGGCCAGGACGAAGCGGTTGATTCCGGTGACACACAGCGCGGAGAGGTAGAAGAGCCAGTCGGGTACCCGGCCGACGATCAGCACCGCCGTGACCGTCGCCATCGCCGCGCGCAGCAGGTTGCCGTGGACGAGTACCTGGCGGCGCCGCCAGCGGTCGAGCAGGACACCGGCGAACGGCCCCACGAGGGAGTAGGGCAGCAGCAGGACGGCCATTGCGGAGGCGATCGCGGTGGCCGAGGCCTGTTTCTCCGGTGAGAAGACGACATAGGTGGCGAGGCCGACCTGGTAGACCCCGTCAGCGCCCTGGGAGAGCAGCCGGACCGTGAGCAGACGCCGGAAATCGCGGAATCGGAGCAGTACGCGCAGATCACGGACGACGGCCATGGCGCACAGCCTCACACAAGGGGAGGGTCCCCGGGCGGCAACGCCTCGGGGACCCTCCGCAGCCCTGGCAGGAGCGTTCTCGGCCTAGCGCTCGACCTCGCCGCTGATGAACTTCTCGACGTTCTCGCGGGCCTCGTCGTCGAAGTACTGGACCGGCGGGGACTTCATGAAGTACGAGGACGCCGACAGGATCGGGCCGCCGATGCCACGGTCCTTGGCGATCTTCGCGGCGCGCAGCGCGTCGATGATGACACCCGCGGAGTTCGGGGAGTCCCAGACCTCGAGCTTGTACTCCAGGTTCAGCGGGACGTCGCCGAAGGCACGGCCCTCGAGGCGCACGTACGCCCACTTGCGGTCGTCCAGCCAGGCCACGTAGTCGGACGGGCCGATGTGGACGTTCTTCTCACCCAGTTCCCGGTCGGGGATCTGCGAGGTGACGGCCTGCGTCTTGGAGATCTTCTTGGACTCCAGGCGCTCGCGCTCGAGCATGTTCTTGAAGTCCATGTTGCCGCCGACGTTCAGCTGCATCGTGCGGTCCAGGATGACACCCCGGTCCTCGAACAGCTTCGCCATGACGCGGTGGGTGATGGTGGCACCGACCTGCGACTTGATGTCGTCACCGACGATCGGGACGCCCGCCTCGGTGAACTTGTCCGCCCACTCCTTCGTGCCCGCGATGAACACCGGGAGCGCGTTGACGAAGGCGACCTTCGCGTCGATCGCGCACTGGGCGTAGAACTTCGCCGCGTCCTCGGACCCCACCGGCAGGTAGCAGACGAGCACGTCGACCTGCTTGTCCTTCAGGATCTGGACGATGTCCACCGGCTCCTCGGCGGACTCCTCGATGGTGGCCCGGTAGTACTTGCCGAGGCCGTCCAGGGTGTGGCCGCGCTGGACGGTCACCCCCGTGGAGGGCACGTCGCAGATCTTGATGGTGTTGTTCTCGGAGGCGCCGATCGCGTCCGAGAGGTCGAGGCCGACCTTCTTGGCGTCCACGTCGAAGGCCGCGACGAACTCGACGTCCTTGACGTGGTAGTCGCCGAACTGGACGTGCATCAGGCCCGGCACCTTGGACGCCGGGTCGGCGTCCTTGTAGTACTCGACTCCCTGCACCAGCGAAGCGGCGCAGTTGCCCACGCCGACGATCGCTACGCGAACCGAACCCATTCCGGTTGCTCCCTGTGTGTACGAGTGAGGCCCTGAACGAGCTCTCACGTGGCGGTGTCGCCGGGCGTATCCGGTCCGGAGTCGCCTCCGGACCGGGGCAGGCCGCCCGTCGTTCCATGTGTGGTGTCCTGCTGAGCGGGCCCCCCGGGGACGGAACCTCTCCGGTCCCGCCCGGCCCGCTCGCTCTCGATGAGCTCGTTCAGCCAGCGCACTTCGCGCTCCACGGACTCCATCCCGTGGCGCTGGAGCTCAAGCGTGTAGTCGTCGAGGCGCTCTCGCGTGCGTGCCAGCGAGGCACTCATCTTCTCCAGCCGCTCCTCCAGCCGGCTCCGGCGGCCCTCCAGGACGCGCATCCGCACGTCCCGCGAGGTCTGCCCGAAGAAGGCGAAGCGCGCGGCGAAGTGCTCGTCCTCGTACGCGTCGGGCCCGGTCTGGGAGAGCAGCTCCTCGAAGTGCTCCTTGCCCTCCGCGGTCAACCGGTAGACGATCTTGGCGCGGCGCCCCGTGAGGGGCGCCGCATCGGGGACGTTGCCCTGTTCCTCGATCAACCAGCCGTTGGCGACCAGCGTCTTGAGGCAGGGGTAGAGCGTCCCGTAGCTGAAGGCACGGAACACGCCCAAGGACGTGTTGAGTCGTTTGCGCAGCTCGTAGCCGTGCATCGGGGACTCGCGGAGCAGGCCGAGGACGGCGAACTCGAGGATCCCGGAACGCCGGCTCATCTTCGCCTCCTCTCTGCCGCGACCCGCGGTGTCGTGTGCCGTGACGGCCTTATGCCGAGCTGATGTATCGACTCGATACATCTAGACGATAGAACGCCCTCCCGTCCACGACAAGGGGGGAAGTGGTGAAGGTGATCACATGCCGACTCGGCGGCGGCAGGATGCGGGGGTGTGGGTGACCTTCGGGGCCCGGTGGGTGTGGGCGGTGCGTAGTCTGTGCGCCATGAAAACCACCGGGAACCATGTGGCGTGCGGTGTGCGTCCCCGTCCCTGGTGCAGTACGGGTGAATGCGGGACCAGCCGCTTCCGTACTTCGGGGGGACCGGAAACCAGCCGACGTTTCCAGGCGCGCCGCGGTGCGCCTGCCCGAGGAGTAATCGTTCGATGAGCGAGCACCGTCGCAAACCGCCGCAGCCGCCGGGAGGCGGGCGTGCCGCGGCCCGACGCGGTCCGTCCGGCTCGTCCTCCGGCCGCCGTGCGGCACCGCGAGGCACCACCGGGTCTTCCGCCGGCTCGTACCGGTCCGATTCCGATGGGGGGGACTCCCACGGGCCGGACCCCTACGGTTCCGGAGGGGAGGAGCGGCCCTACAGCGGACGAGCCGACGCACGGCGTCAGCGGAACCAGGGCAGCCGTCGCAGAGCGGCGGAGCCGGCACGCGGATCCCGGCGCTCCGCCCCGGGACGGGGACGCACCGGTCCCCCCGCCAGGAAGCGGTTCATCGACTACCCGCGCGCGGGCAAGTACGGCTGGCAGCGCTGGGTGCCCTCCTGGAAACTCGTCTCGGCCCTGTTCGTCGGCTTCTTCGGGTCCATGGTCGCCGTCGCCGGCATCGGGTACGCCATGGTGGGCGTCCCCAACGTGGACAAGACCGCCACCGCGGAGAACAACGTCTACTACTGGGCCGACAACACCCCGATGGTCGCCACCGGAGGGGAGACCAACCGCCAGATCGTCGATCTCTCGCAGATCCCCAAGGCGATGCAGCACGCGGTGGTCTCGCAGGAGAACAAGACGTTCTACACCGACAGCGGCATCGACCCGAAGGGCATCGCCCGCGCCGTGTTCAACATGGCGCGGGGCGGCGAGACGCAGGGTGGCTCCACCATCACCCAGCAGTACGTGAAGAACGCGATGCTCGCCGACCAGTCGCAGACCCTGTCGCGCAAGTTCAAGGAGATCTTCGTCTCCATCAAGGTAGGGGCCACCGTCAAGAAGGACGACATCATGGCCGGCTACCTGAACTCCGCCTACTACGGGCGCAACGCCTACGGCATCCAGGCGGCCGCCCGGGCCTACTTCAACAAGGACGCCGTCGACCTCAACCAGGGCGAGTGCGCCTTCCTGGCCGCGATGCTCAAGGGCGCCACGTACTACGACCCGGCCGGCTCGGTGTCGATCGACCCCTCCGCCACTCCCCAGGCGAACAGCCAGCGGGCTCTGCACCAGATGCAGGACACCCTCGACAAGATGGTCGAGTACGGCTATCTGAGCCCCACGGACCGGGCCAAGTTCCGCACGCTTCCCAAGTGGCAGAACCCCCGGTCCAACACGCGCCTCGGCGGTCAGATCGGCTACCTCGTCGACCTGGCCAAGGGCTATCTGATCAACAACACCGACATCACGGCCGACGATCTCCAGCGCGGCGGTTACTCGATCTACACCACCTTCGACAAGAAGAAGGTGCAGAAACTCGAGTCGGTGGTGAAGAAGTACCGCAAAAAGTACCTGGACCCGAAGAAATACCCCAAGTACGACACCTATGTTCAGTTCGGTGCCGCGTCCGTCAACCCGGAGACCGGCGCGATCGTCGCCGTCTACGGCGGCCAGGACGCCACCAAGCACTTCACCAACAACGCCGATGTGACCGGTGCCCAGGTCGGTTCGACGTTCAAGCCCTTCGTTCTGGCGGCCGCCATGAAGTGGGGGGTCCGGGATCCCGAAGGCCCCGCGGAGCAGGCCCAGGACGAGCGCACCATCGCCTCGCCGAAGAGCCTGTACAGCGGCCGGAACGGGTACAAGGTCAAGGACTACCGGGGCGACGTCTGGAAGGACGACAAGGGCAACGAGTGGCGGCAGACCAACGACGACGAGCAGTCGTACGGTTCTCCGCCCGACTACCGGATCACCCTCCGCGAGGCGATGCGCTGGTCGGTCAACTCGCCCTTCGTGCAGCTCGGTATGGATGTCGGCCTGGACAAGGTCAAGGAGTCCGCGCTGGACGCGGGGCTGCTGAAGCAGAACCTGACCGGTACCCACTCCCCCTCGTTCTCGATCGGCATCTCGGACCCCAGCGCCATCCGCATGGCGGGCGCCTACGCCACCTTCGCGGCCAGCGGCAAGCAGCGCGACCCGTTCTCCGTCACCAAGGTGACCAGCAAGGACGGTCAGGTCTTCGAGCACAAGGACGTGGCCAAGCAGGCGTTCACCGAGCAGGTGGCGGACAACGTCACCGACGTGCTGAAGACCGTGGTGGAGAAGGGTACGGGTACGCACTCCCAGCTGCCCGGCCGTGAGGTGGCCGGCAAGACCGGTACCACCGACGGCAACAAGTCCGCCTGGTTCGTCGGATACACCCCGCAGCTGTCCACTGCGGTCAGCATGTTCCGACTGGACGACAACGAGAAGAACAAGGAACGCAAGTTCCTGGAGATGTACAACACGGGCAGGCAGCCGAAGGTGCACGGTGCCTCGTTCCCGTCCTGGATCTGGCACGACTACATGATCGATGCGCTCAAGGGCATGCCCAAGGCGAAGTTCCCCAAGCCCGAGTCGATCGGCGAAGTCCTCAACGATCTCCCCTCGCCCACTCCCACTCCGTCGGCCACGGAGACGCAGGAGGCCAGTCCCACGCCGTCGCCCTCGCCGAGCCCGAGCAAGCACCAGGGACGGCCGTCTCCCTCGCCGACCACCACATGCAGCGGTTGGAGCTGGAAGTGCGGCCCCACCGACGGAGGTACCGGAGGGATCACTCCGCAGCCCACGGGAAGTACCAGCGCGTCACCCAGTCCGACGCCCACCAGTACGTCCAAGGGGCGCGGCGGATCCGGAACCCTTTTCGGAGGGCCCGGCGGCTAGTCGATGCATTGCCCGAAATGACTGTTTCACGTGAAACATCTGGAAGCTTCACGTGAAACAGGGGCCGCCGTACCGACACAGGTGCGGCGGCCCTCGGTCTTTTCCCAGACTCGTACGGCAGGATGTGCCCCATGCCCAGTGCAGAATCGACGCCGACTGAGACGCACAGGCCGGACCCGGTGCGGCCGACCCAGGAAGACGAGGTGGCTGCCAGCGGTAGCGAGCTGATCGGCGGCCCGCTGGGGCGACGCGCCCTGACCGGGACGTCCTGGTGGACGCCGGTACGGATCATCGCGCTGGTGGCGATCGGTATGTTCGCCCTCGGACTGGTGCAGAAGGCGCCCTGCTACGACGGCGGCTGGTTCTTCGGGGCCAGCTCTCAGTACACGCATGCCTGCTACTCCGACATTCCGCACCTCTACCAGGGGCGGGGCTTCGCCGACGGGCTGGTGCCGTACTTCGACAGACTGCCCGGTGACATGGACTACCTGGAGTACCCGGTCCTGACCGGTGTCTTCATGGAGGTGGCCGCCTGGCTCACCCCCGGCGGAGGCAGCCTCCAGCACCAGGAGCAGTGGTACTGGATGGTCAACGCCGGAATGCTGATGGTCTGCGCGGCCGTCATCGTTGTGTGCGTGTCACGGACCCACGCGCGCCGCCCCTGGGACGGTCTGCTGATCGCCCTGTCACCCGCCTTCGCGCTGACCGCCACCATCAACTGGGACCTTTTCGCGGTCGCACTCACGGCCGCGGCGATGTTGATGTGGTCCCGGGGCCGCTCGCTCGCCTTCGGCGTCCTGCTGGGCCTGGCCACCGCCGCCAAGTTCTACCCGTTCCTGCTGATCGGCCCGCTGCTGGTGCTGTGCTGGCGCGCCGGCAAGTGGCGCGACTTCGGAAAGGCGATCGGTGGCGCGGTCGTCGCCTGGCTGCTGGTGAACCTGCCCGTCATGGCTTTCGCTTTCGAGGGATGGTCGAAGTTCTACCGGTTCAGCGAGGAACGGGGCGCCGACTTCGGGTCCATCTGGCTCGTTCTGGCGCAGAAGTCCAGCAACCCGCTCACCACCGACAGCGTCAACACCCTCTTCACTCTGCTGATGCTGTTGTGCTGCCTGGGTATCGCGGTGCTGGCGTTCACGGCTCCGCGCCGTCCGCGCTTCGCGCAACTGGCGTTCCTGGTCATCGCGGCGTTCGTCGTCACCACCAAGGTCTACTCGCCCCAGTACGTCCTGTGGCTGGTCCCGCTGGCGGTGCTGGCTCGGCCCAAGTGGCGGGACTTCCTCGTCTGGCAGGCCTGCGAGGTGGTCTACTTCCTGGGCATCTGGATGTACCTGGCCTACACGACCAGCGGTGACGCCCACAAGGGACTGTCGACGGACGGCTACCACTGGGCGATCGGCGTGCATCTGCTGGGCACGCTGTACCTGTGTGCCGTCGTCGTGCGCGACATCCTCAAGCCGGAGCGTGACGTGGTGCGGCGGGCCGGTGACGACGATCCGTCGGGTGGAGTGCTCGACGGCGCGGAGGACAGGTTCGTGCTGGGAACCGCCTCCGAGCCCGCCCGGCACCAGGAAGCCTTCGAGGGGCCCTCGGTCGACTGGGGCTCGAAGGAGCCTGCCGACGGTTCGTTCTGACGGACTTGCTTCGCCCCGGTCCCGGCCCGGAGGCGCGGGCGGCGGCAGCGGAGACGGTCAGGGCCGTCCACGGCGACTCCGTGGACGGCCCTCGTCTTTGCCTGCGCAGGCTCAGTGGTCCACGAGCCGGTCGAACTGGGTGGTGGTGTGCCGCAGGTGAGCCACCAGTTCCTCGCCCACCTTGGGTTCCGGGGCGTCCGCCGGTACGAAGAGGATGGACACCTGCATGTGCGGGGGCTCCGCGAACCAGCGCTGCTTGCCGGCCCAGACGAATGGAGAAAGGTTCCGGTTCACCGTGGCGAGCCCGGCACGGGCGACTCCCTTGGCACGCGGCATGACGCCGTGCAGCGCCTTCGGCGCCTCCAGGCCGACACCGTGCGACGTACCCCCGGCCACCACCACCAGGAAGCCGTCGGAGGCCGCCTTCTGCTGCCGGTACCCGAACCTGTCGCCCTTCGAGACCCGGCTGACGTCCAGGACCGAACCGCGGTACTCGGTGGCCTCGTGGTCCCCCAGCCACAGCCGCGTGCCGATCCGGGCCCGGAAGCGGGTCTGCGGGAACTGCTGCTGCAGCCGTTGGAGTTCGTCGGCCTTCAGATGGCTGACGAACATCGTGTGCAGGGGCAGCCGCGCGGCGCGCAGCCGGTCCATCCAGCCGATGACCTCCTCGACGGCGTCCGAGCCGTCGGTGCGGTCCAGCGGCAGGTGGATCGCGAAACCCTCCAGCCGGACGTTCTCGATCGCCGCGTGCAGCTGCGGCAGGTCCTGCTCGGTGACACCGTGCCGCTTCATCGAGGACATCACCTCGATGACCACACGAGCGCCCACCAGGCCGTAGACGCCGTCGACCGAGGACACCGAACGCACCACCCGGTCGGGCAGCGGCACCGGCTCCTCGCTGCGCCGGTAGGGCGTCAGAACCAGCAGGTCACCGCCGAAGAAGTCCTTGATGCGCGCGGCCTCGTACGTCGTGCCGACCGCGAGCATGTCCGCGCCCAGCCGCGTCGTCTCCTCCGCGAGCCGCTCGTGACCGAAGCCGTAGCCATTGCCCTTGCAGACCGGTACGAGTCCCGGGAACTGCTCCTGCACGTGCTTGTGGTGCGCCCGCCAGCGCGCGGTGTCGACGTAGAGGGTGAGCGCCATGGCCGGTCCTGGAACCTTTCTCGTGGTTGCGGTGTGTCAGAGCCTGCGGTCCATTGAAGCGGACCGCACGGGCTCAGCGGCGCGACATGTAGATGTCGAGAGCCTTGTGGAGCAGCTTGTTCAGCGGGAAGTCCCACTCCCCGAGGTACTCGGCAGCCTGCCCACCCGTGCCCACCTTGAACTGGATCAGACCGAAGAGGTGGTCGGTCTCGTCCAACGAGTCCGAGATGCCGCGCAGGTCGTAGACGGTCGCCCCGAGAGCGTAGGCGTCCCGCAGCATCCGCCACTGCATCGCGTTCGAGGGGCGGACCTCGCGGCCGATGTTGTCGGAGGCCCCGTAGGAGTACCAGACGTGGCCGCCGACCACGAGCATCGTCGCCGCCGCCAGGTTCACCCCGTTGTGGCGGGCGAAGTACAGCCGCATACGGTTCGGGTCCTCGCTGTTGAGGGCCGTCCACATGCGCTGGAAGTACGACAGCGGGCGGGGCCGGAAGTGGTCGCGGACCGCCGTGATCTCGTACAGCCGCTGCCACTCCTCCAGGTCGTGGTAGCCGCCCTGGACGACCTCCACGCCGGCCTTCTCGGCCTTCTTGATGTTGCGGCGCCAGAGCTGGTTGAAGTTCTTGTGCACCTCTTCGAGCGAGCGGTTCGCCAGCGGCACCTGGAAGACGTAGCGGGGCTGGACGTCACCGAAGCCGGCGCCGCCGTCCTCGCCCTGCTGCCAGCCCATACGGCGCAGCTTGTCCGCCACCTCGAAGGCGCGCGGCTCGATGAAGTCGGCCTCCAGGTCACGCAGGCGCTTCACGTCCGGGTCCTGGATACCCTTCTTGATGGTCCCCGCTTCCCAACGACGGATAACGACCGGCGGGCCCATCTTCACCGAGAACGCCCCCTGCTGCTTCAGGTGGGCCAGCATCGGCTCGATCCAGTCCTGGAGGTTGGGCGCGAACCAGTTGATGACCGGGCCCTCGGGCAGATAGGCGAGGTATCGCTTGATCTTGGGAAGCTGCCGGTAGAGAACCAGGCCCGCGCCGACCAGTTCGCCGGTACGCTCGTCGAACCAGCCGAGGCTCTCCGTGCGCCATTCCGCCTTGACGTCCGCCCAGGCCGGAACCTGCATGTGACTCGCCGCCGGCAGACTCTGGATGTAGGCCAGATGCTGCTCGCGACTGATGGTCCTCAGGGTCAGGCTCATTCGGGGCGCTCCTCGGGCTGGTGTGTCCCCATGGGTACAGGGGCTCCGGCTCACGCGCCGAAGCCTACTGCGCCCTGCGAGCAGCTCGACTGGGCGTGCGAACCCGCGCCCCGGCCTGCCGTTCGGCCGGGGCGCTCACGCACCGGGCCCTGGACCTTCCGGTGCGCCGCCGGCGGTCAGCCGACGATGCCTCCGAAGAGGCCGCCGTGGGCCATGCCGAGGAAGAAGCCGATGGCTGAGGCACCGAGGCCCAGGATCAGTCCGAATCGTTCGCGGGTGGTCTCGGAGATCCACTGCCCGTACGCGCCGGTGAGGATCCCGACCAGTCCGGCCCAGGAACTCAGCAGGTGCAGATCATGGAAGATCGCCGAGATCGCGGCGGTGGCGCCCAGCGCCAGGGTCACCACGAGCAGGGTGTCCTGGAGCGGATGGGGCTTGCCGTCGGTGGCGAAGAGGCCGCTGGCGGTCTTGGGTCGCAATGCCTGTGCCATAGGGCACCTCCTGCGGAAAGCGGCGCATCGTAGCGCCGTACACACCCGATGTGTACAGATTGACGGTCCCCCGGGCCGGATTTCAACCGGAAGCCGGTGTGCGGGTACTCTGTACCGTCTGCACCGGTGTCTGTCCGCCCCATGGGCCGAGGCTGCGGCCGGGGATCGGCCGACCGACCCCCGTTGTCAGTGCCGACTGCTTTACTGGGCACCGTTGCACCACGCATCACAACCCTCCTGCCACGGAACGACCGTGGCCGCTGAGTCCAGAGGAGGTGGGTTCCACATGCGTCACTACGAGGTGATGGTCATCCTCGACCCCGATCTCGAGGAGCGTGCTGTCTCCCCGCTGATCGAGAACTTCCTTTCCGTCGTCCGTGACGGTGGCGGAAAGGTCGAGAAGGTCGACACCTGGGGCCGTCGTCGTCTCTCGTACGAGATCAAGAAGAAGCCCGAGGGCATCTACTCGGTCATCGACCTGCAGGCCGAGCCTGCGGTCGTCAAGGAGCTCGACCGCCAGATGAACCTGAACGAGTCGGTCCTCCGGACCAAGGTCCTCCGTCCCGAGACCCACTGAGCTCCTCCGCTCAGTCCAGTCCGGGATTCGAGTAGCAGCACCAGCAGCCAGCAGCAAACCCGCCGAGAGGTTCCCCATGGCAGGCGAGACCGTCATCACGGTCATCGGCAACCTTGTCGATGACCCCGAGCTGCGCTTCACCCCCTCCGGTGCGGCGGTCGCGAAGTTCCGTGTCGCGTCCACTCCCCGCACCTTCGACCGCCAGACCAACGAGTGGAAGGACGGCGAGAGCCTCTTTCTCACCTGCTCGGTCTGGCGTCAGGCGGCGGAGAACGTCGCCGAGTCGCTCCAGCGAGGCATGCGCGTCGTCGTGCAGGGCCGGCTGAAGCAGCGGTCCTACGAGGACCGTGAGGGCATCAAGCGCACGGTCTTCGAGCTGGACGTCGACGAAGTCGGTCCCAGCCTGCGCAACGCCACGGCCAAGGTCACCAAGACGACCGGTCGTGGGGGCCAGGGTGGCGGTTACGGCGGCGGCGGTGGTGGTGGCCAGCAGCAGGGCGGCGGCTGGGGCGGCGGTCCCGGCGGCGGCCAGCAGGGCGGCGCTTCCGGCGCTTCCGGCGACGACCCCTGGGCTGCCGGCGCACCTGCCGGTGGCAACCAGGGCGGTGGCGGCGGCTGGGGCGGAGGCTCCGGCGGCGGTGGCGGCGGCTACTCGGACGAACCCCCCTTCTAGGGCGCCGGGCCTGCGGGCTCCGGAGCCGGGGGCGGGTCGTACCCCAACTTCTTGATCACACAGGAGAAACACCATGGCGAAGCCGCCTGTGCGCAAGCCGAAGAAGAAGGTCTGCGCTTTCTGCAAGGACAAGGTCACGTACGTGGACTACAAGGACACGAACATGCTGCGGAAGTTCATTTCCGACCGCGGCAAGATCCGTGCCCGCCGCGTGACCGGCAACTGCACGCAGCACCAGCGTGACGTCGCCACGGCCGTCAAGAACAGCCGTGAGATGGCGCTGCTGCCCTACACGTCCACCGCGCGATAAGGGAAGGGTGACCTATTCATGAAGATCATCCTCACCCACGAGGTCTCCGGCCTCGGTGCCGCGGGCGACGTCGTCGACGTCAAGGACGGTTACGCTCGCAACTACCTGATCCCGCGGAAGTTCGCGATCCGCTGGACCAAGGGTGGCGAGAAGGACGTCGAGCAGATCCGCCGCGCCCGCAAGATCCACGAGATCCAGACCATCGAGCAGGCCAACGTCATCAAGGCCCAGCTCGAGGGCGTCAAGGTTCGCCTGGCCGTCCGCTCCGGCGATGCCGGTCGTCTCTTCGGTTCCGTCACCCCGGCCGACGTCGCGTCCGCGATCAAGGCCTCCGGTGGTCCCGAGGTCGACAAGCGTCGTATCGAGCTCGGTACGCCGATCAAGACGCTGGGCGCCCACGAGACGTCCGTGCGTCTGCACCCCGAGGTTGCCGCCAAGGTCAACATCGAGGTCGTCGCGGCCTGACCGCTCCGCTCGGTTTGAACAGCCGAGAAAGGGGTGCCGTACCTCTGACTCTGAGGTACGGCACCCCTTTCTCGTTCCCGGACATCCCGGTTCGCTCCAGGAGCCCGCATCATCGCCGAAGGAAGGCGACGTCCGTTTCACGTGAAACTGACATCGCATTGCACTGACATCGCATTGCCAGGTCAGCGGCTCGCTCCGGTCACCAGCCAGCGGCCGGACCGGGCGCGCAGCCACAGGGTGAGCATGCGGACCGTCATCATCAGCGTCATGGCTGCCCACAGGGCGGTCAGCCCGCCGCCCAGGACCGGTACCAGTAGTGCCGCCGGAGTGAAGACCGCCAGGGTGAGGAGCATCGCCCAGGCCAGATAGGGGCCGTCCCCCGCGCCCATGAGCACGCCGTCCAGGACGAAGACCACACCGCAGACCGGCTGTGACAGCGCCACGATCACCAGCGCGGGGAGAGCCGTGTCCTTGACTCCGGAGTCCCCTGTGAACAGCGAGAGGAACACCGGTCGGGTGATGACCACCAGCACGCCCAGCACCACACCTACACCGAGGCCCCACTGGACCATGCGACGGCAGGCGGCTCGAGCCCCCCGAGTGTCGTCAGCGCCGAGGTAGCGTCCGATGACGGCCTGCCCGGCGATGGCGATGGCGTCCAGGGCGAAGGCCATGAGGCTCCACAGCGAGAGGATGATCTGGTGGGCCGCGATGTCGGCGTCTCCGAGTCGAGCCGCGACCGCCGTCGCGATCATCAGGATCGCCCGTAGTGACAGGGTGCGCACCAGCAACGGTGCGCCGGCCTGTGCCGAGGCCCGGATGCCGGCAACGTCAGGACGTAGAGAGGTGCCGTGCCTGCGGGCTCCGCGAACGACCACCAGAAGGTAGATTGCGGCCATTCCGACCTGGGCGATGACGGTTCCCCAAGCAGAACCCGCGATTCCCAGGCCAACACCGTAGACGAGACCGGCGTTCAGTGCGGCGTTGGCCACAAAACCCGCCACCGCTACATAGAGGGGCGTTCTGGTGTCCTGCAGCCCGCGCAGAACACCGGTCGCGGCGAGCACCACGAGCATGGCCGGGATGCCGAGGGCGGAGATGCGGAGGTAGGTGGTCGCGTACGGGGCGGCCGTGTGCGAGGCGCCGAACACGTCGACGACGGTCGGTGCTGTGGGCAGCAGGAGGACGATCACAGCCGCACCGATAAGCAGTGCCAGCCAGATGCCGTCCATGCCCTGCCGGACGGCGGCCCGCAGGTCGCCTGCTCCCACCCGGCGGGCCACGGCTGCCGTGGTGGCGTAGGCCAGGAAGACGAAGACGCTGACGGCTGTGGTGAGGAGGGCGGAGGCGACGCCGAGTCCGGCGAGCTGCGCCGTGCCCAGGTGGCCGACGATCGCGCTGTCGGCCATGACGAACAGCGGCTCGGCGACAAGTGCTCCGAAGGCCGGGACGGCCAGCGCCACGATCTCTCTGTCGTGTCTGCGCCGGGTGGCCTGGGGGGTCACGGGAGCCTGTGTCATGAGCATCAATCTAATCGTCCACAGGTAAGAGACGCAATCGCGCCCCGACCCTTACGAGGAGTCTCTTGCCGTGTGGGCTCGAACGCCGATCGCGAAGATCTTGGGCCGAGTGGGCAAGTTTTTCTTCTGCACAGCCGGTGGATGGTGAACTCGCAGGTCAAAGCGATGGCGGAAGAGGTTGGGCGAGCTTGTTCACAGCACTGTCCACTGAGTCGTGCACAGGTTTCGGCGAGTTCTCCACAGCATATGGGCCGTCATCCACATGCCCTGTGGATAACCAGATTGGCTGACGGTGCCGACCGCCCTACCGTTGTCCGGCGCCCGCTCCGTCCGCCGGTTTCCAAAGCATCACAAAACCGGCGACGCTGAACTGGAGTTGGGTCCCTCATTTGTCAGTGCCGTGCCGTAGAAAAGAGGGGCACGGCGAGGTCCGCTCGGCGGACGGGAGGAGGTGGCTCGGTGAGCATTTCCGAGCCCTTGGACGACCCGTGGGCCGACAGCGGACCGAGTGATCGCCTGCCCTTCTCGCGCCGCCGCAGCGACGGGGCCGGGGGGCGCGAGGAGCAGCACGAGCGTGGCCGGGACGGCGCTTCCTGGGACGGAGGGAACTCCCCGGCCTTCGAGCGGGTGCCTCCGCAGGATCTGGAGGCCGAGCAGTCCGTCCTGGGCGGCATGCTGCTGTCCAAGGACGCGATTGCGGATGTCGTCGAGGTCCTCAAGAGCCACGACTTCTACAAACCCGCCCACGAAACGATCTTTCAGGCGATCCTCGACGTCTACGCCAAGGGCGAGCCGGCCGACCCCATCACCATCGCCGCCGAACTCACCAAGCGCGGCGAGATCAACAAAGTGGGCGGCGCCTCCTATCTGCACACCCTCGTCCAGACCGTGCCGACAGCGGCGAACGCCGAGTACTACGCCGAGATCGTGCACGAGCGCGCGGTCCTGCGCCGGCTGGTGGAGGCAGGAACCCGCATCACGCAGATGGGGTACGCGGCGGACGACGACGTCGACGAGATCGTCAACCGCGCCCAGGCCGAGATCTACGCCGTCACCGAGCAGCGCACCAGCGAGGACTACCTGCCCCTGGGCGACATCATGGAAGGCGCGCTCGACGAGATCGAGGCGATCGGCTCCCGCACCGGTGAGATGACCGGGGTGCCGACCGGCTTCACCGACTTCGACTCCCTCACCAACGGCCTGCATCCGGGCCAGATGGTTGTCATCGCCGCCCGTCCCGCTATGGGAAAGTCCACGCTGGCGCTGGACTTCGCGAGGGCAGCCTCGATCAGGAACAACCTGCCGAGCGTGATCTTCTCCCTCGAAATGGGCCGCAACGAGATCGCGATGCGCCTGCTGTCCGCGGAGGCGCGGGTGGCGCTGCACCACATGCGCTCGGGCACCATGACCGACGAGGACTGGACCCGTCTGGCCCGGCGGATGCCGGACGTCTCCGCCGCACCCCTGTACATCGACGACTCCCCGAACCTGTCGATGATGGAGATCCGCGCCAAGTGCCGCCGCCTCAAGCAGCGCAACGACCTCAGGCTCGTCGTCATCGACTACCTGCAGCTGATGCAGTCCGGAGGTTCCAAGCGGGCCGAGAGCCGTCAGCAGGAGGTCTCCGACATGTCCCGCAACCTGAAGCTGCTCGCCAAGGAGCTGGAGCTCCCGGTGATCGCGCTGTCGCAGCTCAACCGCGGCCCCGAGCAGCGCACCGACAAGAAGCCGATGGTCTCCGACCTGCGTGAGTCCGGCTCCATCGAGCAGGACGCCGACATGGTCATCCTGCTGCACCGTGAGGACGCCTACGAGAAGGAGTCGCCGCGCGCGGGCGAGGCCGACCTGATCGTGGCCAAGCACCGCAACGGTCCGACGGCCACGATCACGGTGGCCTTCCAGGGCCACTACTCGCGGTTCGTCGACATGGCCCAGACCTGACCGGGGTGTTGTAGGTTCTCAAAAGCGGCCCCATATTCGCAGAGCTGACTACATATCAGAGCCGCATATGGCGTTGTGCTGAGACCTGCAGCTGTCCTGTCGCATCGAAGCTGCCGGATTCTCGCTCGCTCTCATTCGCACTGTCGCATTCTCATCGCGTCACGCGCTGAGCGGCGGCGTTTGCTTCGTTCGTGGGGTTTGATCTCACTTCGCTGGTCTCGCTCTCACTGCACCTGTCACGGTCGCTTTCGGCGGATATGTGGAGCCGGGGGTGGCGATGGACGCGTCAGTTTCGCGGTAGCACCGATCGGGGTCGTGGGGACCGGAGGCCGGCAGTCCCGTTTACTGCGCGGGGCGCGGCGGCCATCCTGACTGCATGCGCAGATCGAGGGCGGCCGTGGGGAGTTCGGTGTTCATGGCGCTTGCGCCGGGCACGGTGGCCGGAGTTGTGCCCTGGTGGGTGACGGGGTGGCAGACCGGTTACTGGTGGCTGCCCGTCCGACTGCTGGGCGCCGTCGTCCTCCTGGCGGTTGCGGCGGTGCTGGTGCACGCCTTCACACGGTTCGTCGTGGAGGGGCTGGGGACTCCGGCGCCGATCGCACCCACCGAGCATCTGGTGGTGGGAGGGCTGTATCGCCATGTGCGCAACCCCATGTACGTCGCGGTCACGGCGTCAATCGGCGGACAGGCACTGCTCCTTGGCCGACCGATTCTGCTCGCCTACGGGCTGCTCGCCGCAACGGCGATGTGGGCGTTCGCCAGATGGTACGAGGAGCCGAAGCTGTTGCACACGTTCGGCGCGGAGTACGAGTCCTACCGCCGGGCGGTACCGGGCTGGTGGCCAAGGCTGCGCCCATGGCAGGGCTGACGCCCCAGGGCACACAACGAGCCCGGGCCGCCCGTGACCCAGGCTGTCGTCACGCAGGGAACCCACCGGACCGGCCAGGAAGACACGGAGTGGACCAAGCCGTCCCATCGCCGTCAGCTGTTTCGTCCGTGTGGAGGATTGGGATTCATCGGTGCCCCGACTATGCGGAGCGTCTGGATGCAGCACAGCACCGTCTCAGGGAGACTACGGGCAGCTGCGCCGAAGACAGGACTGCTGAGTCGGCTGTCCTGCCGTCAGTCCGTTTCCGTGAAAGCCATGTCCATGAGGTGCGCGAAAGCGGGTGTCCAGGCGGTGAAGGCACATGCGAGCATCGGAGGGTGATCGAGGGTGAGGAGCTGTTCGCCGCCGACCTGGTCGGCAAGCGGCTGTTGCGGGTGACCGCGTCCTGGCACCACTACGCCGGGGACGAGCCGTCATTGCTGCATCTGTGGCTCCATCTGGAGGGTCTGGGACCAGTCCGGTTCCACACGCCCGGAACCGGCTTGTTGCTGGGGAGCGACCAGCCCCCCGAGCCGTACTCAACGAGGCAGCACGGCAGTGTCTCGGTAGTGGACGATTCGCCGGACGTTCCGGCGACCCGGTTCGTCGGCCAGCCGATCCACTCGGCCCGGGAGATCAGCTACCGGGACGGCCGCGTCGACTTCGTGGCCGGCCTCAGGCTCCGGTTCCCCGGCGGGAGCATCCGCCTGCTCGCCCTCGACGACGAGCTCGTCCTCGCCCACGATCAGCACCTGGGAACCGCGGAGGCGCTCCTGCACGAGGACGCGGCCCTCGCGCGGGTGGTGCAGACGTCCAGGGGCTGCCCGTCGCAGTGGGATGCGTGGACAACCGGCGGCCAGTACCTGTACCTGCGATACCGGCACGGTGAGGGGACCGTCGAACAGCATCCGAGCGAAGACCCGGACACCTGGGACGGTGAGGGATCCGGACTCCGGACCACCTGGGACGACGGGACCGACGGCGGCCTGATCGGACTTGCCGATTTCCTCGCCGTGGCCGGCCTGCGACTGGCATCGGACGCCGAGGTCACCTACGCGTGACTCGACAGGCGGACTACTGCTACGTCGGGCCTGCCGAATTGAAGACGCTCGTACGGCCCGAGTGCCGAGGTCAGAGCATGCGCTCACCGGCCGACTTCGACAAGTGGGCTGTGACTCGGACAGCGGCGGAGTTGTCCGAGCCCTTCACCTTCGTAGTTGACGCGGCAGGTGTTCTGCGGCTCGCGCCGCGCCGCAGTGAGCACGTCGTGTGTGCTGGAGGAGGACCGGTCCTGAGCGCCGGTGAAATCAGCTTCCGCGAGGAGTCCGGGCGTTGGACGGTCGACGAGATCAGCAACCAGTCGACCGGCTACTGCCCGGACGTCAGCTCGTGGCCGGCCGTTGCCCAGGCCCTGGACCTGGCCGGGATCGATCGTCCGTCCGGCTTCACCCACGAGGTGGTGTTCCGACGTTGCCACTCCTGCCGACAGCTCAACATCGTGCGCGAGGAAGACTTCGTCTGCGTCTTCTGCGACGAGTCCCTGCCACGGGAGTGGAACGTGGACACGCCCGAGCGCTGACGCCACATCGAGTGCGGTCCGAAATACCTGTCGAACTCCTCACCTGATGGTGTCTACGCTGGTGGCATGGCCCATGGGAAGACCTCGTACATCTGCCTGCCCTGCCGGGCCTCGTACAAGCAGCCCTACGACAGGGAACGGCAGCGGATCTGCCCGCAGTGCTCGGAGCCGCTGATCCACGTGGGTTCGGCCTTCGCTGCCCCCCGGCGGCGGGACACCAGGGCCTGGCGAACTCTCTCGCTTCTGGTGAACGCAGGTGTGGGTTTCCACAAGAGTTGCTGTGGCGGCCCTGGGTATCGGCCCCGCACGCCGCGCGAGGTGCGGGAGCGGATGGCGTATGCGCAGCGCGCCGGCGAGCCGCTCGCCAAGTCCCTCGTGCGGTACGTTCTTTGATGAGGCACCACACCTGACGCGCCTCGTTGCGCCGCCAGCCAAACCCATTGATGCCGCCGGGGACTGGACCGTCTCCGGGAGCGCGCTCCGGGTGCGGCTGCCCGAGGACTACAAGTGGCACGCCGGGACCTATGGGTGGGGCTGGGAGGCGGTCACGGAAGAGGAGTGTCGGGAGCTCGACCGATAACGTGGCTCCGGCCCCGTGAAGACCCCACCGGCTGGCTGGTCTGCTCATACGCAGCGGGGCGATCACGAGGGACCCCACGGCTCGTTGAGTGGCGGCGGCACGGGTAAATGGGCTCGACGGGTCGCCTCGAGCCCGGTGGACTGGAGCCATGACGACACCACAGCAAGGGCTGCTTCCCGCCACCCGCCGGGCACTGCTGCACCGGATCGCCGTGGCCCAGGCCGAAGAGCGTACTCCGTCCCTCGTCGCGGCCGTCGTACGAGGCGGGGAGCGGGTGTGGAACGGCGGGCGGTCCTCGTCGGACGGGCCGGGACCGGACGAGAACACGCAGTACCGGATCGGTTCGATCACCAAGACCTTCACGGCCGTGCTCGTCCTGAGACTGCGCGACGAGGGGCTGCTCGACCTCGGTGACCGGCTTGAGAAGCATCTGCCAGGCACCGGAGCCGGCGAGGCGACCATCGCGGACCTGCTCGCGCACACCGGTGGACTCGCGGCGGAGTCCACCGGCCCGTGGTGGGAGCGCACGGCGGGGTCACTGCGGCCGAACCTCTCCGATGTGCTCGGCGAACACCCGCTCCGCCACCCGGTCGGTCGCCGTTTCCACTACTCGAACACCGGCTACACCCTGCTGGGTGCACTCGTCGAGGAGGTTCGCGGAGTCGCCTGGGCGGAACTGCTACGGCGGGAAGTATTCGAACCACTCGGCATGCTGCGGACGAGCGCGCGTCCACTGCCCCCGCACGCCGACGGCTGGGCGGTCCACCCGTGGGCCGACGCCATGCTGCCGGAGCCGACGCAGGACTACGGCCTGATGGAACCCGCCGGGCAACTCTGGTCCACCGCGGCGGACCTGGCTCTGTTCGCTGCCTTCCTGGCGCGTGGGGACGGCCGGGTGCTGAGTGACGACAGCCTCCGGGAGATGCGCACGCCGGCCGCCCCCACTCCGGCCGAGGATCTGCCGGATGGCTCCTCCTACGGACTGGGCCTGCAGATTCAGCATCGTGACGGGCGGCTGCTCGTGGGGCACGGGGGATCGGTGCCGGGCTTCCTCGCCGGTCTCACCCTCGGCGTCGAGGACGATGTCGCGGCCGTGGTGCTCACCAACTGCACATCCGGGCCTGCGGTGTCCGAGGTGGCCGCCGATCTGGTCCGGATCGTCGCCGACGCGGAGCCGCGTGTCCCGGAGCCGTGGCGACCGCTGCCTGATGTCGGGGTGGGGGATCTGGACCTGGTGGGCCAGTGGTACTGGGGAACCAAGGCCTTCGCCCTGCGGCTCACCGCCGACCGTCTACTGGCCCTGGAGCCGCTGTCGGGAAGTGGCCGGCGGACGCGCCTTCGGGCGAACGGCGACGGCACCTGGAGCGGGCTGGAGGGCTACTTCGCCGGAGAGGTGCTGCGCACCGTGCGACGCCCGGACGGCAGCGTGGATCACCTGGATCTCGGCACCTTCGTGTTCACACGCCGGCCCTACGAGGAGGGCGCCGCAGTCCCGGGCGGTGTGGAGCCGGGGGGATGGCGCGGCCTCGGTTAGACGACCATTCGGGCGGTCGGGGGTCCGTTTCACGTGGAACAGCCCCGGTTCACGTGGAACAGCCCCCGACCGCTGTCACAACTGCAGCTTGAAACCGGTGTGCGAGGGCGCGAAGCCCAGACGTTCGTAGAATCGGTGCGCCTCGACGCGGGTCTTGTCGGAGGTCAGCTGAACGAGTTGGCAGCCTTCGCGGCGTGAGGTCTCGACGGCCCACTCGATCAGTTGCGTGCCGAGCCCGCCGCCGCGGTCATCGGCGTGGATGCGCACGGCCTCGATGAGCGAGCGTGTGGCACCCTTCCGGGACAGTCCCGGGATGATCGTGAGATGAAGGGTGCCGACGACACGGCCGTTGCGGACGGCGACGACCAGATGCTGGTTGGGGTCGCCGCTCAGGCGCTTGAGCGCGGTGAGATACGGGGCGAGATCATCGGGAGATTCGCGCTGCGCACCGAGCGGGTCATCCGCGAGCATGGCGACGATCGCGGGAACGTCGTCCTCGGTAGCGGGCCGTATGTCGAGATCTTCCATGATCGCACTCTACGCGGAGGCGTAGGGGGAGCTCGGCTGCGGCTGCGGGTGTACACGTCGGTCGCGGGGCAACCGCGGCGATCACAAGCGCCCGATGAGCGCGGTGTCGGTCGACCCCCTAGCCCGCTGCCACCGTCACCGGAGCGAACCGCCTTGTCCAGTCGCCCGGCAACTCCGTGCACCCGTACGTCATGACGGCATTGAAGGTGACCGAAGCCAGCCCGCGTGCCTTCAGCCAGGTCAGTAGCGATGTGTGCCGCACGTCGATGTCCGTGCGGAGCGGACGGTCGGTGTGGGCCGCCAGCGACGCCAGCAGTGCTTGGGCCGTCTCGGTGTCCCGTGCGATCAGCGGTCCGACCACCTGGGTGTCCATGTTGGGCCAGGCAGCCGCGTAGCCGGTGATCCGGCCGTTCTCCTCGGCGACCCGCAACTGGTCGGCGAAGGCGGGCAGCCGGGTGATCACCGGCGTCCGGTCGGCACCGAACACGGCTTCGTCGAGCCGGAGGATCGCGGTGAGGTCCTCCGCCGTGGCCGGACGCGTTTCCACACTGTTTGCGCTGTCGTCCGTCGTCAGATGGCCCTGCAGCATCTCTGCGCGGCCGGTGACCTTGAACCCCAGTTCCTCGTAGAGGGGCTGTCCCTGCCGAGTGGCGTGAAGAGTCAGAGGAGTGGTACCGGCCTCGGCGAGCACGTGGCGCATCATGCGGCGCCCGATGCCCTGACGGGCGTGGATCCGGGCGACCAGGACCATTCCGACCGCTCGCAGGGTGGGCCGGTCCGGCGGACCGTACTCGGTGACGACGCAGGCGCTGACGAGTCCACCGTGGGGATCGTCGATGCCGTAGCCCGTCCCGGCCGAGAGGAGGAGGCTCCATTTGTGCTCCTCGCGTGGCCACCCCCGGTCCTCGGACAGGTCCGCGCAGGCAGCGAGATCGCGGTGGGTCAGGCGGCGAATGGGTGACACAGTGGGAGAAGCAGTCGGCACGCAGGTCAGGCTGTCCGACACCCACCCCTCCCGTCCACCCGTTTCGTGAGAGGGGCACGTGCTTTTGGCCACGCCGCGCCACGCCACGGCGAGGTCGGAGGGCTCGACTAGCTGTGTGCCAGTCAGTCGAGATCGGGAGCGTGCAGTGCGAGCACCCCCTCGATATTGCCGTCGAGGTAGTGCCGCAGCGACAGCGGGACCAGGTGGACCGAGGCGATTCCGACCCGGGTGAACGGCACGCGGACGATCTCGTACTCGCCGGCGGGTTCGTCCACCTCGGGGCCGTGTCGGAGGGCGGGGTCCATCGACTCCAGGCGGCAGACGAAGAAGTGCTGCACCTTGACACCGGTCGCGCCGCCGTCCTCGCCGATGTGCTCCACGGTGTCGACGAAGCAGGGCACCACATCGATGACCTTGGCTCCCAGTTCCTCGTACACCTCGCGGTGGAGCGCGTCGACGACGGTCGAATCTCCCGGTTCCACCCCGCCTCCGGGAGTGACCCAGTAGGGATCCACCCCGGGCTTGGTCCGTTTGATCAGAATCAGGTCGTCGCCGTCCAGCAGGACGGCGCGCGCGGTGCGCTTGACCACGGGTCGGACGGTCATGGAGGAAATGTGGCCCGGCATCTCCCCGACAAAACATCCCCCCTCGTTTCACGTGAAACAACACGAAAAGCACCCGGACGACTGCGCTCGGTGCGCGCCTGTTCAGGACGCGGAGGGATGAAGCCGCCGGTGGAGCCGGTGCCGGGCGGTGGGCGAGCAGGACGGATCAGCACCAGCCGGTCGCCGCACGCAGGAGTAGTTCGTGGGCCCGCGCGATATACGGCAGGGCGAGGGTGCCGGTGCGGGCGACCAGGAAATAGGTCCGCAGCGGGGGTACGGCGGGCTCGTGCAGGGACACGATCTCTCCGTGCTTCAGGGCCGGCGCGCACAGATAGCGGGGCAGGACGGCGAGACCCGCGCCCGCGGCGACACAGGCCAGCACGGCGCGCAGGTCGGGCACGATCACCGTGCCCGAGGACTTCGGACGCGAGTCGAAGACGGACGCCCAGTATCGGGACACGAACGGCAGCGACTCGTGGACCTCGATGACGGGCAGCCCCTCCAGTGCGGGGGCGCTGTTGCAGCGCAGAGCGTCCTCGCCCAGGCGGTCGGCCCAGAGCGGTGCCGCGACCAGGACGTGCTCCTCGTCGCACAGCACCGTGGCCGTCAGGAGAGCGCCGCGCGGCCGGATCGTACTGATGGCCAGATCGTGGTGCCCGGCGGCCAGTCCCTCCAGGATCTCCTCGGCATTGCCGAAGGAGACGCGCAGGGCGAGGGGGTGGTCGTCCCGGACAGGCGGTTCCGTGAGTGCGGGCAGGGCCCGCTCGGTGGTGAACTCCGGAGGGCCGGCCAGGTGCAGGGTGCGTAAGCAGGACGCGTCGTCCAGCCCTGATTCGGTGATCTCCAGCAGGGCGTCCAGGTGGGGGGCCGCCTTGTGGGCGAGCTCGTCGCCGATGCTCGTCGGGATCACCCCGCGGGCCTGCCGCAGGAAGAGAGGGCGGCCCAGTTGTCTTTCCAGACTGCGGATCTGCGAGGTGACGGCCGGTTGGGAGAGTCCGAGCAGGGCGGCGGCTCGGGTGAAGGAGCCGGCTCGATGCACGGTGACGAAGGTGCGCAGCAGGGCCAGATCCACGGCAGGCCTCCTCACGCCGTCCCGGACCCCCGTCCCCGGACAAGTATAAATATGTCGATAGGTCTCTGTCGCTCCAGTGATTGGACACTGACACACAGTCAACTAGCCTTGTCCGCGCGGTTCTTCGGGGCACGAACCGCGGACGGTCCGAGCCACGAGGGGGGAGGCTCGGACCGTCCGACGCCGCTGCGCGGTCGTTTCGTGGCGTTCGCAGTGC